>SBAT01000449.1 GCA_005240105.1 Chloroflexota bacterium | reverse complement strand
GTCATATGGTTAAGTCCTCTTGTTTACTTACCTAAAAGAAAAATCGCTGCCTCCCGAGAGACAACGACATGAACTGTTGGTCTAGCTGATGGATTAGATGCGAGGAGCGAGATTGTGCGCTTTGGCACCGAAGAGGAAGTTTTCCCAATCAGTGATTGTGCATTCAATTTCGTCCAGGCGTTGACCGTATCTGCGCTCGAATCGTGCAGATACTTCTTTGCCGTAAGAGGTTTGAGCAATCAAACGCTCTTCGCTGCAGTTGATTTGTTGCTGAACAAAGTTCTGGGAAGCTTTCGCCCATGAACGTTCTTCGGCAAATTTGCGACAGTCTTCCCTGTCTAGCTTGAGTGCTTCGAAGCATGCTGCTCTCAGGTCGTCCTTGAGACAGGCAACCTTTGGATCACCGACTGCGTCTATCGGTCCTACGACGTTATAGGCGGCAACTGGTGTTCCTGAGGCGACTGCTTCAAGATTGACGAGCCCGAATGTGTCGGTCTTGCTGGGGAAGACAAAGACATCCGCGGCAGCATAATACTGCGCAAGTTCTTCGCCTAGTTTTAGCCCGACAAATACAGCATCTGGAAAAGCTGCTTCCAGTTCTGCCCGCACCGAGCCGTCTCCGACAACCACCTTTGTACCGGGAAGATCCAACCTGAGAAAATCTTCAACGGTTTTCTCAGGATCGAGTCTTCCCACGTAAAGCCAGATTGGACCGGGCAGATTGAGAAAGCCCTTCTCCCGCGGGCGGAAAAGGTTGGTATCGACACCGTGACCGACAGCGACTGTGTTATTGATGCCATTATCTTCGATACGGTCAGCCATGGTTTGAGTTGGAACCAAGACTATATCGGCGCCGTTGTGAAACCAACGCAAGTAGGCGTAGGGTTTTTCCGGGTCGACACCATGTCGGGTCTGGAGAAATTCCGGGTATTGAGCGTGGTAGCAGGTGGTGAATGGAAGTCCGCGCGATATGCAGTATCGGCGAGCGAGCAATCCAAGCCGCCCCTCACTGGCAAGATGGATTGCATCGAAGTCCAAGTCATCGAGCAATGCGCTGACGTGTTTGTACGAGTCAGGGCCGACTGGCACGCCATCGAGGACTGACTTGGTCATGATGAGAGCTTCGTGTCCGAGGGCAGGGAATTGTTCGTCGTAGCATTTGATGACTTGCGATGCACCGGTGTTGTATCCATTCTTGTTGACGGGTGGGTCTAGGATCAAGGCTATTTTCATTGAGAGTTCTCCTTTCGAGTTGCATGTTTGAACAGCCACCCAACGTAGGCAGCCGTCTGAGATTGTTTGATGAGATGGTTTTATCTCCCACAGGGCGATACCGGGTATCGGCAGTGAGGGCTGTGTCCGGTTAGTTGCAGGCGGGGCAGAAGTAATGCCAGTGCGATAACCAAAGTTGCACCGATGATGTAACTTTCCATTTGTTGCGACCTCTATTGGTGTGGGTATGTAGACGCGACAAAACGGGCTCATTTCAAATGGCTTGTTGCCTTCTGAGAAATGCTGCCTGTTGTTGCCTGTTATGCTTTTGGTGTTATATAAGAAACCTTAGTGTTCAATCGAAATTGAATGAATATTAGATCCACCTTATGTCATTTATTCAGCTAAAAATAGATCTTTGTGGGAATTACACGAAGAACGAGACTCGCGCACCTAGCGGAGTCTCTAATGTTTGGTATCACTTTTACACAAGTCCTGGTAGAAGCACCACTGAGGTGGCAGCTCTGTAAACCTAGGCTTTTTGACTTTGTCATTCCGAACGACAGTGAGGAATCTTCCGCATGTTCCCAAAGCTCGAGTCGTGCAGGATAAATCGAGGAACCATTCCCCGACTAATCCAATACGTTAAGAACAGAGCTTCGTCCCTAACTTAGTGGCTAAGGCGATGCCTGGATACTTGTTCGCCGTCCCAGATACGGACTGCGTTTCGTTAGGGAAGATTCCTCCCTCTCGGTCGGAATGACAAAGGAGAGGGAGTCTTACCAAAAAAGCTTACAAGGTTTAGCTTCGTGCAAAACACTATCATTGGTAATCAGACTTCCACCCAGTCTTATTGCATTAGCGACAATAAGGGCGTCGAACTCATCAGTAGTGAAAGCAAGGTCCAGAGCGATTACAAAATCCTCCTGCTCAAGTGGAAGCATTTGAAAGCCCGGTCTCGCAAGCAGTTCCCCAATCCAAACCGAAAATGGTGCCACAGGAGTTATTTTTCTTTTCTTACACAAGATCATCATTTCCCAAACTACAGGAGTAGGGACATAAATCCGCGCTTCACCGGCATCAGCCATCCGGAATACTTCCAGTACCTTTTTGCTCAGCTCATTGTGTTTGCGAAGAAGGTATCTGGTGAAGGGATGCGTGTCTGTGACCAGTGATGTTTGTTTCAAAGCTCAGATGCGCTCCGTTCAATTGCAGCATTTAATTCAGCAGCAATTTCTCTGCTGCCTTCCTCGATATCACCAATCTCAACCAGCGAACCAACAAGTTCGAAGGATGGCTTCTTCTTAATGCCGGACTTAGTCAATAGCGCCAAATACGAGGCATAGTCAATCAGGACTGCAACGGGATGACCCCTATCGGTAATTTCAATGGCCGTCTTTTTTTGGGAGAGACTATCAACCAATGGGAGAAACTTTTCCCGCGCCTCTGACTTGCCCATCTTCAACGTATTCATAAATTACCCATTCGCGCAAGTGCACAATTCAATTGTACAGTTCAGGGACCATGGCGGCAACAGAGTCTGGGTAAAAGCTCAGTTAAGCAGGTGTTTTGATACCAGATACGAACCTAGACCCGTCATTCTGAGCGAAGCGAAGAATCTCGCGCCTTAACGCACGAGACTCTTCGCTGGCGCTCAGAGTGACAATTCCTGGTTAACTGAACCTGTACGAGTCCGAATTATGGCGAATTCTCGGCAATTACATAGATGCCTTTTAGTATTAAGTCGTCGTCGACATGATTAAAAAGGTGGAGTCTATTTTGCAGTTCCTGATTCCAGCCGCCGGTGGCTACCGTGACCGCCGTGCCGCCGAGCGTGCGCTTCGCCTCGTCGAGCCAAGCGCGAATCATGCCGATGTGTCCGAGTAGCACGCCGTTTGTTATATGTGTCTGCGTGTCTTGCCCGAGTTCGGTGGAGACATTGGTGATGGAGAGTTGCGGCAAGAGTGCGCAACGTTCGTATAACACGTCGAGCATCATCGTTAGTCCGGGGGCGATGTAACCTCCGACGATTTTTCCTTCGGCGGAAATTGCTAGAAGCGTTGTCGCTGTTCCAAAAGTCATAACGACTGTTGGTTGTCCTTTGCCATAGATTTTCCAAGCTGCCGCTGCGCTAGCTATGCGATCTGCACCCATCTCCGGATGCATGTTGGAGAGCAATTTCTGAGTGTGCGGTTTCACTTCAAATATTTCGCGCTGCTTCGCTAGAGCTAACGACTTGATACACTCGGTGGCCGCTGGGACAACAGAAGCCAATGCGATAGGTTCGGCAGCACCGTCCGCCAGGAGATTGCGAGCAGCCTCTTCAACGCTTGTCGTAGCATAGCGAGAAACGGATCCAATGTGATCGAGCCCAACAAGCGCTCCCTTTATATAGGTATTCCCGACGTCTATCGCAAGCCAATTACGCATTTCGTATTTTCCCATGGTGGCACTTGTCACTTTGCAACAACTTTTCCAGAGGGAAAACCAATCGTAAAGCAGCGTCTAAGAGTGTAACAAATTCCGCTAGCTCGCGCGCTAGTTAATGAAGCCGCGTGTCATGACGAGCTACGGGCTTTGTCATTCTGAACGAAGTGAAGAATCTGCCGTAGCGATCCGACGTTCGCAGTGATCAACATGAGCGACGTGCCGTCGCGGCAGATTCCTCGTTTCACTCGGAATGACAAAGTGGGGAAGATGCGCTGCAATAACGGGTCGCGCTAGCGACCCCAACCTTTTCTACGAGCCGCGCTAGCACCACTAATGGTGCCTGTTGACGACTTCAGTGGGGATAACACTTAGTCCCATTTTGCGTAGCTTAGCTAACGCTAACCTCTGTCAACCCCACTGAAACCCACACCAGCTCAGGCATTCAGAATTTTTTTGGATTTATTTGTCAAGGCCTTGCATTCGAATATGGCAGTTGGCTAACTTTGGGTACACGTTTTTCCACCCCCCAAATCCCACGAGAACAATCTATAGCAACAATTCCACAACTCCACCCCACACCAATACGAAGCTCGCATAGCGAGCAACGTTGGAGGGAGAGAGAAGGAATTATAGATTCAAGTTATCAGAGATGGCGGGGCTCATTCTCAGAACTTAGGTGAATCGTTTGCGAGGCTCGCGCGATTCGCCTTACTTCTGTTTGTTCATTTACATGCGTCCCTGGTGCAACTGGTCAGCATGCCGGACTCCAAATCCGGTCGATGTAGGTTCGAATCCTACGGGGCGCGAATTTTTATTACCTTCAGGAGTATTCAACTTATGGCAAAACCACTTTTCGTAGTTTTAACAGCCGGCAACGATAAACTCTCGCTGCCCCAACAGAATACGGATGGAACTTGGGTCGCAGGACAATGGCAATCTAAAGAGGACTACGAAAAACGCTCCACCACTACCCGGTTCGGATTTTGGGTTACCCACGAACCGGCTGTGCACTGGCGCGAGAACTCCGAATGCTATGAAGTAGAATGCGAAGGTCCTCTTAGACAGGCCCATAGAGCATTCTGGAGTAATAAAGTTCGGCTGCTCCGCAAGCTCACAGAGAAAGAATTGGTCAAGTATCAAGTTCTTTCTTCGGGGACCCACACTATTAAAGACGGTGACGTAGTGGTGACAGGCTCGGCAAACGTGATCCTTTATGGGAAAGCGAAAGCCGAAGCCTATTCGGCTACTGGACGCATCGAAGCCCATGACCGTGTTGAAGTTCGCCTCAACAAGGGATCACGCGCAACGGTTAGTGCATACGGTCACAGCCAAGTGACAGCAGACACTCGCTGTGTAGTGATCGCCTACGACGAGGCAACAACGCACGTACATGGCTACGGTAAGTTCACCGTCTCACTAGGTGGGAAATCGCGATTACCTAAGCGCCTACGCAAATTGCCATGCGTCAGCGCTTACAATAACGCGCGAATCGACGTCCGGGAGGATGCAGATATTCGGCTAGCCTCGCCCAAGGCCAGCACGAAGATCGTGATTTCCATCCCCGACTACGATTAATCCCACCCACAGGAAGAAGGAGGTGCCATGCGCTCCTTCTTCCTTCCTCTTATGCCGCCATAGCTCAGTTGGTTAGAGCAGTTGCCTTGTAAGCATCAGACGTCCGTTCGAATCGAGACTGGTGGCTCCATCTTTTTTAAATTCGCGGGTTCGAATCCCGCTCCCACTTCATTTGATAAACATGCCACCGTAGCTCAGTTGGTAAGAGCGCCCGCCTGAAAACCGGGAGGTCGTCCGATCGATACGGACTGGTGGCACCACACTCCCTTAGCTCAATTGGTAGAGCAACTCTTTTACACAGAGAAGGTTGAAGGTTCGAGTCCTTCGGCCTGCATTTTGCGACGTAGCTCAAATGGTAGAGCCGCCGGCCGTTAACCGGAGGGTTGCAGGTTCAAGTCCTGCCGTCGCAGCCATTTTCATTCATTGATATTGCCGGATCATGTCTAGTGGTAGGACGCTGAGCTTTGACCTCAGAGGCGAAGGTTCGATTCCTTCTCTGGCCGTTTTTTCTCCATCTATAGAGGGGTGGCTCGAGTGGTTTATGGCGGCTGTCTTGAAAACAGTTGTGTCGGCGTTCCCGGCAACGTGGGTTCGAATCCCACTCCCTCTTAATTGTGTACCCTCGTAGCTCAGTGGAATTTAGAGCTTCTGTCTTCGAAACAGTTGGTCGCAGGTTCGAGTCCTGCCGAGGGCGTTTTTACTGGAATGGCGTAATGGTAGCCGCGCTTGTCTCAGAAACAAGTGACTTCGGTCGTGAGAGTTCGAGTCTCTCTTCCAGTATTTCTTCTTTGTCATCTCGACCGAGCCACAGGCGAGTGGAGAGATCTTCCGCAGCGATCCGACGTTCCCAATGATCAACACGAACGACGTACAGTCACGGAAGATCTCTCCACTACGCGCTTTCAGCGCTTCGGTCGAGATGACAAAACACTATCCGGGAATAGCGCAGCTTGGTCGGCGCACCTGTTTTGGGAACAGGGGGTCGCAGGTTCGAATCCTGCTTCTCGGACCATTTTCATCAAGCGCCGCAAGCTCCCGCGGCGCATCTTTGCGGGTGTAGCTCAACGGCGTAGCAGCTGCCTTTTAAGCAGACGGATGTGGGTTCGACTCCCACCGCCCGCATATTAAAATGTCCGACGACACATTTAGTGTCGTCTCCTTGCTGATCGTCTAATGGCAGGACACCGAGCTCTGAACTCGGGGGAGACGGGTTCGATTCCCTCTCAGCGCGTTTAGTTCTGATACCACATATGCCCTTGTCGTCTAAATCGGACTAAGGACGCCGGTCTTTCAAACCGGTAATACGGGTTCAATTCCCGTCGAGGGTACCATTTGCCGCCGTAGCTCAGTTGGAAGAGCGCTTGCCTGATAAGCGAGAGGTCGTCTGTTCGATTCAGACCGGCGGTACCATTTTTGTTCGCATAGAGAGGTGGTCGAGTGGTTTATGGCACTCCTTTGCTAAAGGAGCCAGGGTAAAACCTGCGTGGGTTCGAATCCCACCCTCTCTGAATTTTTCTAACGGAAATCCCAATCCCTGAGGAGGGCGTTTATGCAAAACTTGTACTTCATCATAGATCTTACAGATACCGAAGACGGCGATAGTTATCGAGGCACTGTAAGTGCTGTGTGCACTGATTGGAATCATGTGCAAAAGTTCCTGGAGAAAGAAGGCGCTATCGTGCTGCACCAGGACAAGGAGTACAAATACCCAATTCCTCTGGATGAAACTTGGGATTGGCTGGATGAACCAAATCCAGGCTCAGACCTACATTTCTGGGTGATGAATCCGGAGAAGAGTAGGCATGGATTGCAGCACTTCACGGTTGATGTAAGACAACCGTGGGAGCCTGGCAATCCTCGGGAGTTGAGGTATAGTCCTTAACTTCCTCGGCGGCGATCGCTTAGATCACCGCCATTATTTTTGGGATCGTAGCTCAATTGGAAGAGCACCTGTTTTGCAAACAGAAGGTTACGGGTTCGAGGCCCGTCGACTCCACCATATCCCCGTAGCTCAGTGGACAGAGCGCCTCTCTGCGAAGGAGGAGGTCGTAGGTTCGAATCCTACCGGGGATGTTTTTACATACGTGTGCGGGACCAAGGTTGAACTGATAGTGCGCTGTCAGGAATACCTCCCGACGTACATTGGTGCTGTCGTTTTTTCGGGACAAAGATGGAACTGACAGTACGCTGTCAGGAAAATCTCCCGCCCGACAGCACCCCATTTACCGCAGGGTAGCTCAGTGGCAGAGCCCGAGTCTCATAAACTCGTTGTCGCGGGTTCGAATCCCGCCCCTGCAAGATCGTGGCTGTTGCTCAATTGGTTAGAGCCCCAGATTGTGAATCTGGTATGTGCGGGTTCGAATCCCGTCAGCCACTCCACGGCGCGTTAGTTTAGCGGTTAAAGCACTCCGCTGTCACCGGAGAGATCAGGGGTTCAAATCCCCTACGCGTCGCCATGCCGGCATAGATAAGTGGACAAAGTCCCCATACTGCAAATATGGTACCTTCGGGTTACGCAGGTTCGAATCCTGCTGCCGGCTATTTTTTTGTCCGATGAAACTAGTAGTGTCACCACTTTGATTGAATGCTCTTTCAATCTGGTGGCATTATTTTTAAACCAGTCTTACGACATCGAATAGTATATCTAGCGCGACATCAATTTTCTTACCTTGAGCAAATGGTCTTCATTACCTTGCAGCCAAACCGCGATATCGATAGGCAGTCGAATAACTTTAGTTGGCTCCTTGGTCGAACCAATAGGACGTCCGGCACCTTCGCGTTTGCCACCACGACCTTTCATTGTTACATCCACCATAGGATCAATATTGCCAATGAGACGGTGCTCTATGAATTGACGAATATATAGCGGGTAACGTTCAATTACTTCTTCAGGGGTATCGCCACCGTATTCCTCAGGATAATAAGGGTGTTCAAAAACCCATTCCTGACATTCCTCATCGAACCAGGGTCGGATAGCACCAATTTCTTCCATCGCAATTTTCAAATGTTCGTCCACTAGCTTTTTGAATTCCGGCGTCGTCGGTATTTTGGGAATTTTCACTCTAACCCTCTTTGCTGGAGTCTTCGCCTGGTTTTGTTTACGCTCTTTGGGCTGACTTCCTGCGGACCGGGATGTCTTATTTTTATTGAGCATTGCAAGATCCCCTTCTCGTCATACAATTTCCAATCAATGCTGCCCTTCTCAAGCGTCCAACCATACCGCCTTATCCAGGCAATGTAGTCTCTGAGTTTCATGGGCTTATACATATGATGTTAGATTATTTGTTACAGAAAATCAATGGCGCTTGGAATCAGTTGTGTCGTTATATCTATAAGACGGTCAAGAGGATCAAAAAGTTCAAATTGAACAGATAAAATCTTGTGTCCGCCAAAAACTTTTTTGAATTATTTCTGCTACTTGCTATAGTATCTCTTGCGAGAATTTAAAGTAGGAAGAGCCTAATTACAGGCTCTTCCTATCACATCATAAGATGCTACTGGCGATCAAATTTTGTTGGTGATATCCGCTGCAAGTTCCAGCAACGTAAGCGAATACACCAATGCGCCGATTGGGTGCGACGGCGAGTTATCGCCTACAGGGAGACTGTCGTTGACCGTTGTAGTGACAGAACCCACAACGGCAGCAACATCAACAGCTCCGCACTGATACTGCACCTCTTGCGGCTTGGTTCTCTCGATTTTTTGCATTGCGTCCCAGTTACTGAGGCTGGCGGCGTAATCTTCCTCGGACGGCTCTTCGAATACCGCCTTGGCAGATACGAGCAAGTGATCGACAAAGCTCATTACGTAGACATTCTCAGTTATGGTACTGGCCGCAGGATATTTTTCCTGCAGAATTACTGCCGCAGCTTTCGTCTTTTCCGCTCTTGCTAGCAATGATGACACTGTTAGCTCACATCCGGCGTCCTGAGCGGCAACACACATTGTCACTGCTTCTTCTGCAACCTGCCATGCTTGCAGATAGAAGTAAGTACAGTCAGCGGTAGCCGGCATGGCTGGCTTGCGCGAATGCTGAAGTTTCAGAATTCGTTTAGCGTTGGCAACCGTTTTGCGATACGTAGAATCAGCTACCATGCGTTTGCCCGAGTAAGGCACAAATCCGCCTACAGAACCGCAAACACGCAGGAGCCACTTGAGGTGCTGTGCCAACACTTCCGCATGAACCGCATGGTCCATACGCAACTTATCAGCCTGGAAACGCCGGAGTTCATATCCAATTAATCGAGCGGCATTTTCCAAGCGAACGCTCAATTCCCACAGCTCTCTTACGCTGGATTGGAGTTCGTCATTTGTTGTCATTTCATTTTCCTCTACAAATAGAGAGGAGACAGCATCAGCTGCCACCTCTCAGGTGTCTGATCCTGCACTTTATGAAACAGTGCAGGAGATTCGAGTTACTTTGCCATCGGTTCCCAAAAGCACGATTTGTCCTGTGCCTTTGTGAAAAGCAGTGGCGCTACGGACTAAACGTCCGTCATCGCCGCGCGATGTGCGCTCGTTTACGCCTATTCCGCTGGGGCTAAACAGACTTTGCGGAAGCGTAATTTTTTTGATTTCTGTCTCCCTATAAGGAATGACTAGATCTTCTCCGACCTTGAGCTCTACGCTCATTGAGATGATCTGTCCACCTTCCGAGACAGCGATAAATATTTCGTCTTGGTTCTGAGCTCCGTATTGTGTCATTGGGATTCCTCCGTAGTTTTTGTTTGTTTCTTCGGTCTAGGCAAAAACGCCTCTGGATTCAGGCAAAAACGTCGGCCAATCTTTTCTGCTTCTTCCTGCGTAAAGATGCCGTCATTTTTGAGAACAGTCTTGAGGCGCTTCTTGTTGACGCCGGCTTGCTCAGCCAGTTTTTTGATCTTCAAGTCATTCACTTCCAGCAAGTACTTGAGCAAACGTGCCGGTTTTACGTATTTGGCAGGATATTTCTTCTGCTCGAAAGCAACTACTGCTGCGCGGAGTTTCGCCAAGCGCTCCCCTTCTTCAGCAGTACGTTCGCTCTTGTCCAGGAGTGTATTTATTTCCTTCAACGCAGCTTTGTATTCTTTCTTGCCCAAGATGATTAGCACTGTCTTGCCACCGGCTGCGAGTTCAGCTATGGCACGTTTAAGCAATTCGACTACCGGCTCTTTGCCGTCGTGGAATTCGTAAATCCATTTTTCGCGGTTTGGGATTTCTTTTTTGTTTTCCATGTCGTTCTCCATCTATTTCTTCCTCATAAACACGAACCAGCTGCCAACGCCGCAAAAGAGCATCAGCCCATAGCAAATCATCAGTGTTTGGTATTCAAACTCGCGCTGCTTCTGTTCACATACGCGTTTCATATCTTCGATACCGGCAATGGTCGCTGCCAGACGCGAGCCTTGTGAACCCGTATCAGACGCCCTGGCAGCCTGAATTTTGAAGGCTTCGGCGAGCGCTGCTGCCGCTTCCTCCTGATCTTTCTTCTGTGCTGCAGCCGCCTTTGCCGCAGCTTCCTTGCTAGCCACTTCCGCTTCGTACTTGTCTTTGCACTCGTCTTCCAAGTGCAGTGTTACCGCGCGCACAAATTGATGCGGACAGTTGCGTTCTTCCAGGCAGCACGTGCTGGTCTGATTGCTGGTGTATTGCTTGCCAGTGCCGTCTAAGTACGGAAGCTTCCAGTCGGAATCAAACCAGGTGCAATAGCGGAATTTGCCATTTATCGAATTTTCAGCTTGGTTGGCACCCAATACTACAATTGCCGTCCTTGAGGTTGACATTCCCTGATGAGCCCACTCCATCCACAATAAGGATCCGTAATTGTTGACAGATGACGATAAAGTGTCAGGTGCACTTTCATCGGAGCTGGCACACACAAAATATATGTGAGCGCCGTACTTCTTCTCAATGGCGACAAGCCGTTGCTCCATTTCCGCGAAGAAAGCATCGTCCATATTCGCGCTGACCGAGCCCTTCTGCACGTAGAAGTGC
>SBAT01000217.1 GCA_005240105.1 Chloroflexota bacterium | reverse complement strand
TGCACTGGCTGCCCAAATTAGTCCAACGCCTACAAGCGCGGCGATGCCTATCTTCAACTCTTTCGACACTGGCTTTTTCTTGAACCGGTGACCGCACGACGTGCAAGATCTGGAGGCTACTGAATTTCTTAAACTACACTCTGGACAGCGCATTGGGTGACACCTGAAAACATCCCGAAAAACTGGTTTATCCGGGTAATCAATAGATATACTAGTTTTTCAAGAGTAATTCATTACTTAACGGTAAAATTATGGTCCTTGAACAGGCATGAGGACTACTTTGTGGACGAAAAAAATGCCCGAAAAGCTTTGGTTGAAGTCTGCCAGTTAGCCTACCAGCGACGCTATATTTGCGGCACAGAGGGCAATTTCAGCGTTCGGCTGGCTGACGATGTGGTCTTAACCACCCCCAAAGGTGCCTGCAAAGGACGGGTCCAACCAGAGGATTTAGTCTTAACCAATATTAATGGGGAATTGTTGCCGAATAGCCTCAATGGCAACCCCTCCACAGAGCTGGCGATGCACCTAACGGCTTATAACATTCGTCCGGATATCAAGGCTGTAGTACATGCTCACCCAACTTGCGCTGTTGGATTTACGGTTGCCGGTGTTGCCCTGGACCAAGCAGTACTACCAGAAGTGATCTGCACTCTCGGCAGTATTCCAACAGCGTCATATGCAACACCGTCCACGAAAGAAGTTTCCGACAGCATTGAAAAGTACGTAAAAGAATATGACGTGATGATGATGGACCATCACGGTGCACTTTGTCTTGGCTCTGATATTTGGGACGCCTTTTACAAATTGGAAACTCTAGAGCATTATGCCGAGACAATGTTGGTTGCGCATTTGCTTGGTGGTGTAAAGCCATTGTCTTCAGAGCAAGTAAGAAAGTTAATTGCCGTGCGTGGTGTCTATGGCTTAGCCAGACCGTTGCCGCAAGAATTTGTTGCTCGTAGTACCAACTAATTGGAGAACACCCGTGTCAGACAAAAAGGAACCGCTGCATCCTGAAGAAGTAGTTACTTCTATTCTTATGGTTAGACATGGACACACTAAGCCGACAGAAGAAGGATTGCTATACACTGATCCCAATGCGCCATTAACGGAGCGTGGTGAGAAGCAAGCAGCCGCTTTGGCTAACTGGATGGCAAAACAGAAGACGGATGTGCTACTAAGCAGTCCATCAAAGCGGGTTTTGGCAACTGCGGAGATTATAGGGACGAAGCTAAAAACAGTCCCTTCCATTGTCGAGGATTTAAACGAGTGGAGTGTTGGCACTTGGGACGGCAAAAGCTATTGGGATATCAAAAAGAATGAGCCGGCCGCCTATGCCCGTTGGTCTCATGATCCAATTCACATTGCCCCGCCGCAGGGAGAATCAATTGCCGGACTTTGCCAGCGAGTAAAAGACCAGATTCGAGAAATTATCGTCACACATGAAGGCAAATGTATCGCTTTAGTAACACATGCCGGTGTTATTCGAGGCGTACTTTGTTATGCGCTGGGAGTGCCGGCGGAAAACTTTTGGCGCTTGAACATCCCTACAGGCTCGGTTTCCAAAGTTGATTTCAGTGCTAACTTTGCGACAGTGCAATTTACGGCAATGAACCCTTAATCTGAGATTAAACTACATCTGGCGAAGTAGGCGAAAATCTTCCAAAATGGTATTGGGAGGTTTAACTCCATGATTTTTCCAGATAGGTCCGTAGCGGGTAAGCAATTGGCAGACTCACTCCAATTGTTGTTGAAGAGTCAAAACCTCTTTGATAAATCAAAACTTGTGGCTGTTGGCTTGCCGCGTGGCGGCGTTCCTGTAGGACTGGAAGTTGCCCGAAAGTTTGGTTGCCCGTTAGACATTATCGTCTCTAAGAAAATTGCATTTCCCAGCCAGCCTGAATATGCCATTGGTGCTGTTTCATCCGACGGTGTCGTAGTAACCAATCCTGAAATCATCGACAGACATTGCTTAGATGACTACGTTGAACAAGAAAGCCAGCGACTTTTGGATCTAACTAGAGTTTTGGAAAATGAATTTCTCGTTCTGGCTAATTGTGCTCGTTGCCAATTCGAAGACAAGGTCGTCATCCTGGTTGACGATGGTATTGCGACAGGGATGACGGCTGCCGCTGCTGCGGGCAGTGCTCGCCTTAGAGGGGCAAGAAGGATAATTATTGCTGCTCCTGTAATGAGCATTGAAAGCCATCATGATTTAACTCGCTATTGTGATGATGTTTTAGCAATAGCTCTGCCGGAAGAGTTTTTGGCTGTTGGCTATCACTACGTAAACTTCTCACAGACAACCAATGAGGAAGTTATTACATCCCTGATGGAAGCGTCTGAATTAAGCCGAATTTCAATGATCTCTTAATGATGCCGCCCATTTGAGATGAAACATTCACGCCTTCACAAGCTTCTTATATAGCAGAGGTAGTGAAGGAGGAAAAATAATGAACGGTTTTACAAGAAAGCTAGCGTTGGTGGGTCTTGCTGTTGGGTTAACCATCGGCTGTACTATCCCGGCGCAAGCAGATGATGATTCACGATACCGTAAGTGGTACAAACGCAATTACGGACATGACGTAAGTTGGAGATATCGTAATCCTTATTACAGCACAGTCGCTCCAAATTACGGTGCAGTTGCCCCAATGCCGTACAATCCATATCCGTACAATCCATATTACGTAAGCCCATACGCAAGCCCATACCCGGGTTATGTGGTTAATCCATATCCACGTCGCGATGGTGTTAGCACGGCAGTTAGGATTCTGCGTAGCATAGGAATGTAGCGAGCACAGTTATTTCTGTGTCTGACCCGCACTTTGTGCAGACGAGTTGGGGATGCGGGTCCGCTCTTCCATAATAGTCACTAAATGTTGCTTCTGTTCAGCCGTAAGCAAATTGCGGATGTTTAAAAGCAACTTGACGCGTTCTGTTGCCTTTTCCGCTTGGACTTTGTTCATCTCGTCTTGCTTGGCTAATACAGTTGCTTCATTTGGAGCCGGCTGTAGTGACAGCTGAAAAATGTCGCCCATGAGGTTTCTCACTCGCTCGTCACGTACGCGGGACGCATCTTCGTATTCTTTGCTGAGCTGGCGAATCTTTGCTTCCTGCTCGGAATTTATGCCAACTTCCTTGTAAATTGCCAGTGGATCTCTTGGGGTGTGTCCAGCCTCAAGTGGGGTTTGGGCTGACACCATTGGTGGTGCCGCTAACAAGGTTAGTAAAACAGTCAAAATTAAACGCGAGCGGGTCATTGATAGTCCTCTTTTAGTGCAGACTCTATTTCAATATAACCTCTTTGATACTTGTTCGTATTGATTCCATAGTTATGTTGATCAAGCTGAGTGGTTATTCGATACCAATGTGAATAAATGGTGCCCAGGCATGGGGTGCCAGTCCTTCTTTAATACCCTTGATTTGTGCCTGTTGTAAGGCTTGTGCTACGGACACAGAACCGCCACGCCAAGCTTGGTAAAAATCATGCATTAATCTTGCCGTTGATTCATCGGCTACTTCCCAGAGGCTCAAGATTAGGTTGGGCATGCCGGCATACATGAGCGCGCGTGTCAGGCCGATAATTTCACCGCCGGAGGTAATTTGATTAAGTCCGGTTTGACAAGCAGACAAGACCATCAACTTGCCTGAGTTGGTGCGCAGTGTTCCACTATTTAATATCGAGGCGGCCGTTAAGACATGCCCGTCCGACATCACTAGCCCAGATGCCAGAGGTTCGTTGGGGCGGAAAATTGCGTGTCCGGCGAAATGCACAACTTGGTGTTGATTGAACAATCTTGGCAAAAGTTTTCCTACTTCGCCATCGGAAATGACGGTCGTTTGATCTTCTGTCGTTATGGAAAGAACATCCTGGGCTTCCTGTTTGGCATGTGCCAGATCGTTGAACCCGGATGATGAACGCAAGTCGTTATCTGGTTTGAGATCCGATTTTCTGGTGGCGGAATAATCACTTACCGTTGAGACTAAATAACGTAATTCGTCCTTTGAGAATTTATTGGTCGAGCGATTTTTTAGTATGGGAATAAGACTGGTGCTGGGCAAATGGCTTATTGTCCATTTTTCTACGAGGTAACTTTCGCCATCATGCAGCGCGCCAAATGGCACATGATAAAGGGACTCATGGGGGACGATAACCAGAGACTTGATGCCTTCTGGAAGGGACTTGGTCAATGGAGCTAAAAGCGTTTGGTACAGACGGCTGGATAGTGAAATTGGAACCTGCCAACCTTCGGTGGAAACCATTTCTAAAAACGTTTTCAAATCCTTGTTGAGTGTTTTTAGGTCTGCTTGCTCCTTGAGCAAATGAAATGCCGGCTCGTCGGCTCCTTTCCAAACAGCCATTGCCAAAAAGTATTTTTCCGTTACGAAATACTCAACTATGGCCACATCTGCGGCAAGAAGATCCCTTTGCCAGAGCGCCTGAATTTCAGCAAATGAAAGAGCATCGACAGAGACCAAATTGGCATAGTCCGGATGCCTGCTTTTAAGCTGTTCGATTGTTTGGCGCCATTGTGTGTAAAGCTGATTCATCTCCGGCTCGGACGATGCGCCGCCTCCGCGAGAGTCGCTACTTGTGCCATCTCCAAAAACGCGTTCAAGATGACGAATCTTTTCGCGCAATTCCTTCTCTTTGGCAATGAGTTTGGCTAGACTCTCATCGACGGCATTGGATAATTCCGAAATGTCGACTGGAGAATTGCCCAAAAGATCAAGCATTGCACGAGACTTTGACCGGCTAATATATTCCAGAGCCTCGACTCGCTTACCTTCAAGCAAGCACAATTCAATCATGTCTTTGTACAAGTCTTGTCCGCGGGTGGAAAAACTTGTTTTGAGAAAATCCGATCGCAAGCTACTTCTTTGCTCATCGAATTGATCAATCGCTTGCGAAAACAAACCAAAGGCACTATCGCGGTCGCCTAACTTAAACTGTGCTCTGGCTAAATTACCTAAATAGACTCTTTCGAACGGACTCCATCCCAGGCTCTTGCTCAATTCCAGAGCCTGCGAGTAGTATTTGGCAGCGGTTTTGGCGTCGCCCCTAGCTGTATAACAATCTCCAATTGTGTCCAGATGCGCTGCCTCAAGTGATTTGTCACCGCTCGCTTGAGCGTAGCTCAAAGCTTGTTTGCAGGCTTCTAGGGCTGCATCGGTATTGCCTAATTTTGCCTTTGTAGAAGCAATATTTCCTTGCCAGATTGCTTTCAATCGCTCGTCGCCTGCTTCAACCGACATGGCTAAAGCCTGTTGGTAATTCTCATCAGCCTCGACGAAGCTATTTTGTTCGTAGTGAACATTGCCCTTGCTGCCCAGACAAATTGACTGAGAAACAATGTCACCCTCGCGTTTGGCGTCATCGAGAACTTTGACATAGCAAGCAAGTGCCTCGTCGTACTGCCCAAGTTCCGCCAGGCTCTGACCGAGGCTGCCTGTCCAAGCGATGTGGTTAGGGCTCTCGGGACCATTTTCCAGCGCATTACGAAAGCATTCGGCAGCTTTCTCGTACTGACCGTCGGCTAAATAGACCAGTCCCAACTTACCGAAACAAAATTCCATGGCTTGCTTATCGGCTGAATCAAGGGAATCAGACAAAGCACTCAGTAGATTTTCGACAGCCTTGCTCATATGCCCTTCAGCCTGGTCCAGATCCGAAAGATGTACCAAAGCCTGCACGGCCAGCCGGCGCTCGCCTGCTGAACGAGCAAGACCTAAGCACTCTTCCAATTTCTGTCTGGTTATGTCCATCACAGTATATTTATCCACGGTAAGAGGTCTTTTGGACACCTTTGCCCATTTAACCTTACCTGTCCACAGGGAAATCCCTAGAAAACCATCAGGGCAAAGCTTCTAACCGTATCCCCTAGGGGCCGATAAAGTAATAAAGACGTCCTCCGTGTGTGACCCAAACCAAATTAAGCACAGTCCACAGCTGTGCTTTTTTGGTGTTCATTAGTGGTCTCCCCAGTGTCCAAAAGGCTGAATATGCCTAACATTCTGGAGTATCCGTGTGCGTTCACGGACTTGTAGGATGCACCTTTGAGCAGACGAGTTGAGCAGCAGTCGATAGTAGAGTGTCAGGACGCTGAGGCTTGCGGTCCTGATTTGGGCTCTGACGCTTGGGCTAAACCGAAACGATCTTCAGGGCATAAGAAGCGTGCGCATGCTGAAGCTGCCTCAGAGGCTGTCCAACGCAAGAGCGTTGAAAGTGACTTTGTTGATGCTCCGATTACGTCAGTAAAGGTCGGCGACAAGGACTTTATTCTCCATGGAGGTGCGAATTGTTCCTTTCATGGACACTATGGTCACGACGACGGAATGGGTACTGTTGATAGTTTGGCCGAATCAGCTATAAAAGCCGGCGTTAAATGGTTTGCTGTTACTCCGCACAACCACAAAGATGCACGCAATGGCGTTCCTCCCGATGATCCAAGAGCCAAAGATCAGGCGGGGAAACGCACTGTTGTTGAAGATCCGGAAGTCTACGCTCAATTGCTCAAAGATGTGGAGCGAATTAGCAAAGGCGGCAAAACACTTGCTTTCGCCGGGCTAGAGATGGGTACCATCTCAAAGACCAATCACATTATTGCGATTGACGAGCCAACTCTATTGATTGCTGATCTTGACGGCAATACGAAGGAGTACCCAGTCAGACGGTTTATGGATGGACCAAGTCAACCTCCTGCACCTGACGGACAGCAACCAGTGTTCCACTACAAGGTGAAAGATGGGCTGGCTGTAATTGACTATTTCAGAAGAAATAACAGGGCAAAGAACCTCTATCTTGCTCATCCTGAGGACGGTGCTCCGCAAGAAAAGGGCTTTCCTAAGGGTGTTAACTCGCATCACTATTTTATGGATTGCTTTGCAAACCAGTACGAATGGTCCGCCAAGTGTGGGCCGTACTATACAGGAATTGGTGCTATACAACTCAAGGGCTTAACAAATGGTCCAGTCGAGCGCATGAGCCCTAAGAGTTTAAAATTGCAGCCGGTTTTTGGCTACAACGATACCGGAATAAGATTGGCTATGCTTATTGAACGCGATCAGCATTATGGTGATGCAGCTGGGAGGCCCGCTGGGATGGCTTTGTTGGTCCCTGTGGGCAAGGAAGTAGATAAGCCGCTGTTGCGGCAAGCGCTCGGTGAGCGTCGTTCGATGGTCTCTACGGCTTATGATGATCTTCACGCAGTCATGATAGCCAACGACAAATATGTAATGGGCAATGTCATCAATCCGGCTGACATTGATAGCCTGCGCTTCAAGGTTCTTATCGGCGGCAAGCTGGACCGTAAGGCGACATACAATGTAAAACTTTGGGCTGACACTGCGTTAGGTGACTTGAAGACGGCAACTGTCGTCGATGAGAAGTCGGTTACAGGTGACGAGCTTTTGCGCAACCATCAGGAAGTGAATTTCGACAATGTGAAATACAAGCCGAAAAACGGCAATACTTTTGTCATGGAGATTGAACGAGCTTATCCAACAAGCAACGGAAAGAGCGAGGTCGATGTTGCGGCTGCCACAACCGCAATCTGGGTATCACCGCCAGAGAGTGTGCCGGCACCTGCTAAAGGTCTCATAAGCGCGCTTCGACACAGAGCTAAGCGTTAACGAGACTTTGTCCAGTTTTCTAGTTTGAGCTGTTCTACATTGTTAAATGCTTTGTCAGCCATAACCAAAACAGCTTTGACGGATAGCGCATGGGCGGCAATCATCTCGCTCGAACATTAAATCCTCTTGACATTAGCTCCGTCTCATCGTATTCTTCTCGTGCCTGATGGAATAGGCAATTTACTAGGGAACTGAACTTACATATTTTTTTCGAGCGACTTTTCTAGTCGTTGGCTTTTACTTGCGTGTTTTCCATCAGCGCGGAAGCCCGGGGGATTTCAAATGGAGATCACGTTATGACTCAACAGGCTTATGAAGAATTGGGGCAAATTCCCCAAGAAGCGGTGCCTGCCGCCGTGTTGCCGACACAGCTTTGCTACAAGTGTGGTGGCGTGGTGCTTGAAGGAACTGCATTTTGCGATTCGTGCCGCGGAACAGCCCTCTTTCAAAAGGTAAACACAAATAGACAAGGTGTCGAGCAGAAGCAAGAGAAAGTCAAAATGCTGCGCGTATCTATTGCCCAAGTTGCTCATAAGAAGAGCACAGCCAGCAGAAACTGCGCTGCACTAGGAGTTCTCTTTGTGTTAATGGCATTTGCCGGTGCTTGCGGCTATTACTTCATGTATATGCC
>SBAT01000370.1 GCA_005240105.1 Chloroflexota bacterium | reverse complement strand
GACGGTGCGTCTCTTGCCGAAACTTGATTTTGATCTTATTGCGAAAAACCCCAAGACACTGGTTGGTTATTCCGACATTACTGGATTGCTTGTACCTATCCATCAAAAGACAGGGCTTGTTACTTTTCACGGACCAACGGCTGGCAATATTCGGCACAGTCAGTACACCTATGATTATTTCGTCAAGGCAATCATGGAGAATTCTCCACTAGGAGAGATAGCCCATCCAGCTCAATCAGCATGGGATGAGAATTATCCTCCACCGGACGTAGTGATTGCCGAGGGAAAAGCAAAGGGAAAACTAACCGGTGGTTGCTTGACCTTATTAAGGCAGCTCATGGGCACAGAATTTGAAATCGATACCCGTGATCGAATCGTGTTTCTCGAAGATTTGCAAGAAGAACCGCACAGCATAGATAGAATGCTCACTCAATTATTGCTGGCCGGTAAATTGAAAGATGCAGCAGGAATTGTTGTCGGTGAATGTATTGATTGTAAGCCGGGCGACAGTAGGCGCAACGTGCTCAATTACAACTATAGTATTGAACATGTTTTGAAAGACAGGCTGTCACAACTTGGTATTCCGGTTGTTTATGGAGTGCGCTTTGGTCATACAAAAGATAAAGTGACATTGCCGATTGGCGTTGAAGCAACGCTGGAAGTTGGTAAAGATCGAGTGATGTTCCGCATTGATGAAAGCGGGGTCAGTCATGACGGCAAGTGATACCAGTGTAAAACCTCTGAAAGCGCGCGCTCTAAAACGTGGTGACAAGGTTGGGCTAATCTCACCGGCATCGCGTCCGGATGGGCCGGCAGTTATGGCTCGCTGTATAAAATCCATGGAATGGATGGGCTTTAGACCTGTTGTCGGTCAGCATGCCCTTGATACGCAGGGATTTTTGGCGGGCAGTGATTCCGACAGACTTTCTGATTTGATGTCTTTCTTTAAGGACGATTCAATCAAAGGAATCTTCTGCGTCAGTGGTGGCTATGGTTCGCTGCGCTTGTTGGATAGAATTGATTACAAAGTCATTTCGGAAAACCCTAAGGTCCTCGTTGGTGCGGATGACAATACGGCATTGCTTCTGGCAATAAATAAGCGAACCAATCTGGTTGTTTTCCTCGGTCCTAACCTCGATGAGTTGAATTCGCCGGCCAGCTTTGAGGATTTGCAATTGGTAGTTGGACAGAAAAAGCCTCTCAAGCCATTGAATGTGCGCATCGGCAAGATTGCTTTTGGTGGAGTGCACTACGCCCCTGTTAATGGCGTTGTAACCGGCCGGATTCTCGGTGGCAATCTAACGGCAATGGGCTCTTTAATGGGAACGCCCTTTCAGCCGGACTTTACCAAGAGTATTTTGTTGCTGGAAGACAAAAACGAGCGCAACGACATGCTTGATCGATGGTTCTCCACGCTCTATGTCTCCGGTTCCTTGGCCAAAGTTGAAGGTGTAGCCTTCGGTGATTTTGTCAATTGCGGGCGTAAAGGTTCGTCTAACATGCTCTCGATTGAAGATTTGTTTGGCGATCGTTTGCAAGAAATGAGAAAACCTTCTTGTTTTGGTTTTCCATTCGGGCAGGGTGAGGATACCTATACTTTGCCTATAGGCATTAATGCCAGCCTGGATACAAATAAGGGTCAGATTGCCTTTTTGGATTCAGCACTAATTTAAGTGCATTGGTTGCATTTAATTAGGTAAAATAGTGATATGGAAAGGGCAAGACAGATTGTTAGAACAGTGCAAAAGCGCAACATGCATGAGCGTGAGCTGGACGTTGCCTACTGGCGCTCGTTGGCCCCGGCAGACTGCATTGAGGCCCTAGAGCAAATCCGGTACGAATACCACCAGTGGAGGTACGGTGCTCAACCAAGATTTCAGAGAGTTTATAAAGTCGTTAAACGCTCATGACGTGAAGTATTTAATCGTTGGGGGCTATGCACTGGCATTGCATGGACATCCTCGCTATACAAAAGATCTTGATGTTTGGATTGAAGCATCACAAGATAATGCCGCTCATTTGTTGAAGGCGCTTGAAGATTTTGGATTTGATTCACTTGGGTTGAACATAAATGATTTCACTTCCGCAAATCAGGTCATTCAGCTTGGCTATCCGCCTAACAGAATTGATTTAGTGACATCTGCAGATGGCATCGACTTTGCTAGTAGTTACGCCAAACGTGTAACAGTGACGCTCGATGATGTACTGATTAATTTTATTGATCTGGAAAACTTGAAGCTGAACAAGAAGGCAACCGGACGCACGCAAGACCTAGCTGATCTTGAGGCCTTAGGATAATTCACAGAAGGCTTTGTTCTAAGAACGAACCGGAAAAGTTTTCATCGTGCAAGAGCGTTAATGCTTGCGGTACGAAGCTTGAAATTTCGCCGGCGACAAAACCAGTTTCGCCAATAGCCTTGCCGGCAATATCACCGGCTAGTCCGTGAATATAGGTGCCTGCAACTGCTGCATCAAAAGGATTCAATCCCTGAGCCATTAGTCCACCTATGATGCCGGATAACACATCACCTGCGCCGGCTGTGGCCATACCGGCATTGCCGGTTGGGTTGATGAATACATCACCGTCTTTGTTGGCGATAACCGTATGGGCGCCTTTGAGTACGATTACTGCATCAAACTGGCGGGCTCCTTTTAGTGCTGATTCAATTCGATTGGATTGAATCTCTTGAACGCTCATGCCGGTTAGACGTGAGAATTCTTTCGGGTGGGGAGTTAGGACAAATTCTTTATTGCGCGGAAACATCGAAGTGTTTTCAGCTATTGCATTTAACCCGTCGGCATCGATGATGCAGGGCTTGTCTATTGTGGGGAGCAGCTCGTGTACAAATTTCACCGTATCCGAATCTTGACTTAACCCAGGACCGACAATTAGTGCATTTGCTTTATTCATATCGTCGCGCAACTGATTCAGAGCAGTTGCGGCAATGCTGGCTGATTTTGTTTCATCCAAACCCTTATAGATAATTTCCAGCGTATTGAGTTCTGGAATTATTGATTTTGGTGTGGCAAGAATTGATAGCCCTGCTCCTGTGCGCAAAGCTGTCAGGCTGGCAAGAGTGGCAGCGCCTCGATAACTTAAGGAGCCTGCTATTGATAAAACCGTGCCATAAGTTCCCTTGTGTGAATTAGTTGGACGCTTGGGCATTAGGCTGCGTATATGTTCAACGGTCGTGAGTTGTCGCTTGAATGCATTGGGTATCTCCGGCAGCCCGATATCCACGAGTGTCAACTGACCGGCATTTTCAAAACCTGGAAATAGGAGCAGTCCGGCTTTGAGATAACCAAAAGTCACGGTATGAGTTGCTTTTATGGCAACCCCCATTATTTGGCCGGTATCGGAATTTATCCCTGACGGAATATCTATGGAAAGTACTGTTTTGCCGCCCTCATTTATCAAATTGACTAAATTCTCGTAAATGCCTGAAAGCGGTCTATCAAGACCTGTGCCTAAAAGGGCATCAACGATGAGTGCTGAGTCGGACACCTGTGATTTTAGCCCAGCGACTTGATCAGCTGTTATTGTTTTGATATCGGCTCCCAGTTTTTCTAGGGCGTCTTTGTTTATAAGGCTTTCCGTGCGTTTTTCAGACGGCGGCTTTTGATTTCCGTCTACCATGAATACTGTAAATGGTATTTCCCAGAGGGATAGATAACGAGCTACGACAAGCCCGTCACCACCATTGTTTCCGCGCCCGCAAAATATGAGTACTGGACCTTTGTCTGATTGATAAAGTTGTTTTGCCAGTTCAGCGGATTTTTTGCCGGCTAGTTCCATAAGAACTAGACCCCAATTATCGTGACAGGATTCAATCCACCTGGCTTCCAATTGGCGAAGTTCAGCAGTTGTAGGAATGGCAGCTAGTTTGTTCATTAGTTTTTGGCAGTAGCAGTTGCACTTGGTACCACAACACAGCGAGCTGTATGTCCCGGTAATTTTTCTTCCAGTGGTGGAAATGCTTCTCGGCATCTTGGCTCGACCAGTGGGCAGCGATTGGCAAAACGACATCCAGGCGGTAAGTTGATTAGATTTGGCGGTTGACCATCAATGGGAGTCAAGCGCGTACTGCCAGGGCGCGGGATGGAATTTAAAAGACCTACTGTATATGGATGTTTGGGATGCTTAAACAGATCAACAACTGGAGCATGTTCGACGATCGATCCGGCGTACATGATAGCCACGTCATCGCACATTTCGGCAACTACACCAAGATCGTGCGTAATTAAAAGAATGGACATGCCTTCTGCCTTTTGAATTGCGCGAAGCAGATCAAGTATTTGTGCTTGAACAGTTACATCCAACGCTGTTGTCGGTTCATCGGCGATGAGCAAATCCGGCTTGCAGGACAAAGCCATAGCAATCATGACGCGCTGGCGCATGCCGCCTGAGAATTGGTGCGGGTAATCATCAATGCGATTGGCGGCTTCTGGAATGCGTACTCGATCAAGGACTTCAATTGCTCTTTTCCGCGCTTCCTTTTTGGAGACGTTTTGATGCAACTCAATTGCTTCAATAATTTGTTCGCCGATCGTGTAAACAGGATTGAGCGAAGTCATTGGATCTTGTGGAATAAGAGCGATGCGATCGCCTCTTATCTCCTGCATCTTGCTTTCTGAAAGGCTTAATAGATCTTGCCCGTCAAAGGTAATTTTGCCTGCGACAATTCGTCCTGGTGGTGGCACCAGGCGCAAAATAGAAAGAGAGGTAATCGATTTTCCGCAGCCGGACTCACCGACGATACCTAATACGGAACCCTTCTTTAAAGAGAGGCTCAAATTATCGACTGCCTTGGCTACGCCTGCTTCAGTATCAAAAACGGTGCATAGCCCTTGTATATCTAGTAGTGCCATTAGCCCTGCCACATAAACCTTCAAGCAATAAATGTAGCAGTTTTAGTCGCGAGCGTCAGGCTGCTTTATCCAGCTTGTCTCAGGTAGTGCTTTAGTCGTGGGCTTGTTCAGTTCCGGATTGGCTAAGATGTCATCAAAGCTGCGTTTAATGCCCTGGAAAACAGGACGGAAATGATGTGAGCGCATTTCTTTATACGCTTGTTCTTTGGTCCAGCCTTGATTGCAAACACGGTAGAGTCCGGCAATTACACCGGTGCGGTCACATCCGGTCCGACAGTGAACATAGACCGGCTGGTACTTGGGATCTTCCACGATTGCCATGACTGTTTTGATTTTTGCTTCGTCGGGTTGCAAGACACCGGTTGATATGTGGAAGTAATCAACACCTATGTCTTTTGCCCAGAGTTCTTCTTGTTTGACGCCCGTGAAAAAACGCAAGTCAATGATTGTCTTGACCCCCATATCCTTCAACATTTGAACTTTGTCTTTTGCGGTAGGTTCGCTGCCGCAATAGAGTGTGTCTGAAACTTTGTAGAACTCGCGAGCAAATAAGTGCTTTTTGATGCCCTGAGCTAAGCAGGAGTCTACGGCTATAAATGAACAGGCTAAAGCAGCTGCACACATAACGGCCTTAGTTGTGTTCTTGAGCATAGCTTGACCTCGCTGACTCAATGAACAATATGCCCTTGCCAATAGAATTTAAGCGGCGAGTATTTGCTGGAGTTAATGTACTGGTTAGAGCTGCCCATTCAGGCGAGAATTTGCCAATATGCGCTCTTTATCAGCCGGTTTGCTGTTTGCGTAGTTTTCCACCGCATGTTTGAGTGAAAGCAGAAATGGCTTGAAGTGATGCTGGCGCATTTCCAGATAGGCATCTTCGTAAGACCAGTTTTGCACGATTACCCGATACAGTCCGACCATCGCGCCAGTTCTGTCTACTCCGAAACGGCAATGGATATAAACCGGTTGCAAGTTTTTGTTGGTGACGACTCCAATAAAGGCCAATATTACGTCCAGCTTGGGAGTTGTGTAGCCCATAGGTATATGGATGAAGTGCATACCGTACTTTTCGCACCAGTCCCTTTCTTGTTCTATGTCATCTTTTTTGAGACGCAAGTTGATGACTGTCTTGATGCCTTGCTTTTTCAATTCTTTGAAGGCAGCTTCACTAGGTTGGGCTCCGCGATAAAGTTCAGGGGCAAATCTTTCGAAATTGGTCAGTGGTCCTGTCTCTTCCAGATCAGCGAGTGCTGGGCAGGCAATACATATAGATAGAAAGAAAGACAGCACAAGTGATACCACTTGCAAGCGAGTTGATTTTTGTTTTGCGCCGCCAAAAAAATTCAATGCCAATCCCCATGTCAGGCGGCACGAGAATAGCATGGCAGTGCTTTTGGGGCAATTGGGCTGAACGAATATACAGGTCAATTGACAAAATCCAATTGACCGAAAGCGCCGTGCTGTCAAGCGCCTGGGATGCTTGACTCTGTTGGGTTAAATGTTTCTTTCCAAGTGGAAGGTCAAATAGGTTTGTCGCAAGCAAGCATGTACTTAGCGCAAATAAATGAGTGCGAAAAAATGCCGATGTCGATTGAATATCCATCAGGATCCGCTTGTTTTGAGTGTTTGATCATCTTTGATATTTGAGTTATATGCATTCGATCCAATTGGTATGTGCCATCACGATTGGTGGCATATATGCTCTTTGCTTTGTGACCGGAAACGCCCATCCCGTGGGAATTTGAGCTGCTTGGTAAGGGTTAATTTTCTATCTCTTAACAAGAGATGCGTTTTTTGCATTAAAACTGATCGTTCCGGACGAATTTTATCTTTCTCGTAAAGCCTTGCGTGGCCTCACGATCGGCTGGATCTGGGTTGTTGGTGGCAATTTGGCCATATTGATCGATACCCCCAGGGAGTAGTAACTTTAGCTCATCATATTTTTTGAACGAATTGGGCGGAGGAGCTTTGACTTCTTAGCTCTACAGTCCAAACAATTTGGCGTTTGTTACTCCTTTGTCCCCAAAAGGTAATGGATCATGGTCACTTTAAATACGGATGTCACCGCACAGACAATCGAAGCCAAAAAGCGCAAAGACTATTCGGAACGCTATTGGGAATCGACCCAAGACACGTTAGTTGGTCTTTACGGTAATCGTGATTCATCTACCGGGCAACCAGTCGAAGCAGTCAACGACATCATCCATCGTGTCGCTGAATCTATCGCCCTGGCAGAACTTAAGTATGTGCTTAAGCCGAGTGAACT
>SBAT01000458.1 GCA_005240105.1 Chloroflexota bacterium | reverse complement strand
CTAGCTTCCTTGTTAAAAGAGGCACAGCCAGCTTTTCAGCTCCACCGGCAATGCCCCTAAGTCCACCGCCTGTTACTTTGCCTGCCACCGCGTATACACCTGCAGCAGCCAAGCCGGAACAAATATTTTGTGACCACCATTCAAGCGATCCTATATTAGCTTCAGTCGTCTTCAGTGGGTCCAGACGGTCTTTAATAACTTCCGAGTTGGTCAAACTATTGATTGTTTGTCTAGCGGCATTATGTGTTTCAACCACTAAAGTGTTATAGGTTGGAGCCCAGACATTCTCCTGAATCCAGCTACCAAAATCTGCTGGTTTTTCCTTGCTTTCGCCCGTTCCGGCTGTCTCTGACAAAGACTTCTTTGACCAACTCATAACATTAAATCCTCGATTTTTGCCCTATCTATCAGGTAGATATCCTTACAGGTGGAAAATTTCCCATCGCAGTACGTAATCTCCGCAAAGAAAAGGATGAAATTATCAGCCACGCGCTGATCTATTTACCTAAACAAAGTGAAGTGGTCAGGAAAATTTTGGGTAAGAAGAGGATACGCCTTAGCGGCAATCCGGAATCGCAGGTCTCGTGGCGGAGGGCCAATGAAATATCTTCACAGCGGCTACATCCTTTTCTGCAACCAGGCAGAGCATGGCGAAGATGGTCGTATTGACACCCAAGGCTTGTTCGATTTGTTTGTCGGCAAAGAGCTGCCCATGAAGATGAATTGCGCTTGTGTGGTAGGCTTTGGCACCCCTTATGAGCGCCGCCAGTACAAGGGACTGTTTGTCATAGAAGATCCCGATGGCAAGGAAGTCCTAAGCCACGAATTTAACGCCAATGACGCCAATGACCTCTTCAAAGGTCACTACATTTTCCGTCCCGACTTGAAACTCAACAGGGAAGGCACCTGGATAGCCCGTGTTTACTTGCGCAACTGGAAGGGTGAGGCCGTCTGGGACATTGCCAGACAGTTCTGGGTCATGATTGAAGGCGATGCACCGCCTGACCCTTAACCTAACTCTCTAAATTCTCACGGACTTCCCTGACGGCAGCCAAGACGGGCATAACGTCATGTTCAACTGTGTTCCAAATGGCTTGCCAGTCCAGATCGCTGCCGCTAATTTCAATAATATTGGCCATTTCAATCAAGACGTGCCAGGGGATATCTGCCGTTGCTTCACACAACTGCGGGGAAAGACCGCGGCAGGCGTCTCCGGCTACCGTTAAATGATGAGCCAGCCATGAGCGCACCAGCTCGTCTTCTTGGCTGTCGTCTTCTGTACGACCAACATGCTTTTCTACTAATTCAAAAGCATAGATCATGGTATTTAGAAGCATCAGATCTTTATCTCTACCGGCAGGCACTTCATCAACCAGCTCACGCCCTTTGTAGAGTGGGATTTCCTCCAGTGGTACCAGATTCTCCCAATCTATTTCGTCCGCTTCTTCCTTCATGTCTTCAGAGATACGATTACTCAGTACATGCACTATCTGCAATTGATGGACAACAAAAGTCTGCACCAATTCATTCTGCTCAAATATCTCGCGCCCAAGTGCTTTGTACCTTTCAGCCTTCTCAATAGCCGTTTGAATTCCACCAAGGTTGTATTCGTCATCATGTGTCAGCGGAATACCGCTTTCCAAAAGACTGCTCAAGACATCTTGTGGAAGAGCCGCTTGCGAAAATACCTCGACGTTATGTCCAAAGATATTCTTCATGTTCAAAGACAGACTTGCTTGATCTAAAAGCGTGCAATCAGGGACAAATTCCGCTAAGACAAAAATGCTGCCATCTGGACTATCGCTATCCCATTCCAACTTGCCAAAAAAGCGAACAGCCTTAGCTCCATGCTCTCCGGCAACACGCCGAATATTCTCCCCTTCTGCTTTTACTAGCTCGTCGAGTCGCATCAAGCCCTTTCCGTACAACCTACAGCTCCCACCTTAACTGCCGAGACTCTTCGCTGGCGCTCAGAGTGACAAATAACGTATGTATATTATACAAGTCAGACGAAGCTTATTTGGTCAAAGCGATTGCCCAAAATAGCGGCGCTGTCAGCCTTTAGCCAGCGGTCAAGGATGGTTGCATAGACTGAGCGGAAGTCGATTTTGTGGCGGAGATCACCGTTGTCGAGATTGGTCAGGTTTGGGTGGTCGCCATAGAGTCCGCCGTGGACTGCATTGCCAAGCACAAACAACGGCTCAGCGGTGCCGTGGTCTGTCCCACGCCCGTTGTTTTCGTTAACCCGCCTGCCAAATTCCGAAAAGACCATCACAAGCACGTCATCAGCACACCCGTGAGCTTCCAGATCAGTTTGAAAACAGGCAAGTCCTTCTGACAGCTGTTTTAAAAGTCTGGATTGCGTGCGAGCTTGATTGACGTGAGTGTCAAAACCATTGAGGCTTATGTTGTAGATTCTGGAATTCACTCCACCGGTAATCATTTGCGAAATGAATTTCAAGCCACGAGCAAATTCGTTGTCCGGATAATTCTGGGCGCTCTTGTAATTTTTGGTTATGGCAAGCAAATGATCTGATGCCTTGTTTGTTTCTAAGCCGACCTTCCGCAAGAGATCAACATGTGGTCTCCTTAGCGTAAAGTTTGCATAGATGTCTTCAAAAGCAGAGACTTGAGCTTTTCTGTCCTGGGGATAATCCGGATCAACCTTGAAGCGAAAATCATTGACACTAGCTACTGATGGAACTATAACCTTGTTGGCTGAAAGTGTCTTTGGTAATACGGGATCAACATTTACCGCAGCTAGTAAGTTTTTGCCGAAATCATTTCCAAGCGAGGCTTGATCAAGATAACGTCCCAACCAACCTGTACCGGCAATGCGATCAGGAGATGCTGTTTGCCAAATTTCTATCGAGCGAAAATGCGACCTGTTGGCATTGGGATAACCAACAGCCTGGATAATTGCCAGCTTGCCTTTCTTGAACAAATCAGCCATGTCGGACATATTTGGGTTGAGGCCAATTTGTCTATTCAGCGCTATTACTTCATTTTGCTTGATACCTATCTGTGGACGCGCATCATAATAGGCACCAAGTCCATAGGGCACAACCGTGTTTAGTCCGTCATTGCCGCCGCTCAGCTGCACCACAACCAAAACTTTGTCTTTACCAATTACACGTCTTAAACCAGTTGCCGGGGCAGCAAGGGCCAAAAGTTCCGAATGGGACAGGCAAATTCCTGCCGCGGCCAGACCTTTGAGGAAATTTCTGCGAGTTAGGTTGTTTGTGTCCATGGGGTCCTCGTTTCAAACTTGATTCAGGCTAACTGGTAAGCAGGGCTTGTCATGATCAAATGAACCAACCCCCTCAATTTAGCATCTAATGTGCGATCATCGGCAAGTACAGGTACTGTTTTTCCGGTTAAATCTGTCGAGACATAGGCAATTAAGCGTTTGCGACAGCTGGCCGGTACATCACCTTCAACAAGCAAGTTCAAAAAATAGTCGACGACTTGTCCGGCATTTCTCAGGTTCTGTTTGTAAACAAGCTCGCTGGGACTTGTATAGTAATTGAGCTCGTCAAACTTCTGGGCGGTTGCACGCGCTGCAAAGTTAAAGCGTTCCATCATGCTGTCAGTGGACACCCAGGCAGCTCCTCCATCCCAGCCTTTAACTGACGGCGGATTGAAAATATTTTGCCCCATGCGCGACATCATTGACGGCAAGTCGCCATCTAGGTTTTGAATTTCCAGGTGCTTGAGAGTACCAACGACAAGTTCAACCGGACTCTTTATTTTTGCGTGATAAGACTTTTCACTCAAAAATGTCGGGTGCCTGAAAATCGCCCGCAACATCGGTCTTATTTTGAATCGACCGGTAACATAAATAGAAGCAATTTCCTCGACAAAAGCTGGGTCGGGATTATCACAAGCAAAAAACGTGATTAGTTTTTTAGCTAGATAACGCGCAGTTGCCGGTCTTGCCGTAAGTATTTTCACGACATCGCCACCGTCCAAGTCTCCTGCCACTCCCAGGACATTCTTACTGCCATAATCATGCTGCCTGTCGTTAAAGAAAAAACTTGCTTGTCGTGTTTGCCAGCCGGTAAAGGCACGTGCTGCTTCCTTGACGTCCTTTTCAGTGTAGTTGCCGATGCCCATGGTAAATAATTCCATCACCTCACGAGCATAATTCTCGTTTGGTTTGCCACGTCGATTTTGCTGATTATCTAAATAAACAATCATTGCCGGATCACGTGTAATAGCCATTAGCAAGTCTTGAAAATTGCCCAGGGCATATTTACGCAACAAGAGATTTTGCCCGTACATGGCAAACGTATTTTTCACCTTAGCATCGCCTGTAGCAAAATGACCATGCCAGAAAAGCGTCATCTTCTCTTCCAAAGGTCTCTTGGTAAACGTCATACGATAAAGCCACCATCGGCGCAAATCTTCAATTTGCGTAAAATCAAATTGCTGGTTCTGTATAAGTCGTTCAAGGTCTTGGTTGTCTACAGTCTGCGGATTAAGAAGTTCCTCAACAGCCTCCGCATAACCAAGTTTAGTAAAGTGGGCAAGTTCTTTCGGTGTGGCACCAAAACCTGCACGCCGTAAGAGATGGCTTATCCAAATATTTTCCGTCACCATTAACGCACCTCAGGGCCTCACCTCCCGGAGGAGGTGAGTGTGCCCATTAATTGCTATCCGTCCTTTGCATCTTGCACTGCAGGTGGTTTAAGAGTCCCTGCGCGCATCTTTTCCAGTTCCTCAAGTTGTTGTGGTGTCAACTTTGCCTTTACCTGCTGCAAGACGTTTTCGCGCTTGGACTTCAGCCGAGTCTTAATGGCTGAAAACTTTTCCTTGTTTTCAGCGCTCAGTCCATCCGGTCCACGTCCTTTAAATTGCTCCTTCATGGCCTTTATTTGTTCTACATCAGGTTGTATGTCGGCTTTAGCCTGTTGATAGATGCCCCTGATTTCCTTACGCTGGGCAGGGGTCAAAGAAGGCAGCATTTGGATTTGATGCCAGCCCATGTGATTCTTGCCGCCATGCTTCCCACCACCACCACGACGGAATCCTCCGCCTTTTCCTCGCTTCTGGAAACCGCCGCCCGGCTGAAAGCCCGGCTCATCTGGTTTCACCGACGCAGGCGGCGTAAAAATGCTGCCTTCGCTGCCTGTAGTCGCCGGCTCTTCGGCACAGGCAATACCAACAGCAGTCCCCAATAAGGCAAATGCAACAAGGGATGTAAGTCCCAAGGCTTTGCCAGAGACAAATACACGATGTATATTCATAAATTCATTGCTCTCCTCAAAAAAGAATAAATACGCCGGGTTATATTCTTAAGACGGAAAAGAGCCCAAAAAGTTCAATGGAATAAATTAAAAATTTTGCACCTGACTTATCTGTTCGGCAGTGAGCACGTTCTTGATCTGCTGCCAGAGCTGATTGCGCTTCTCTTTCAGCTGGTCTTTCAACTCCTGAACCCGATTCAGGACTTTAGACTCCGCCGGACTAGTGCTGGGCATTCCACCACCAGACATAATGTGCTGAGAAGCTGCCTGCATTTGTTCAGGTGACAATGAGCCGCCTCCTAGTGCGGTCTCGCGAATTGAGTTTAATTCGTCTCTTAACGGTTTCGCCTCATCTTGAAAGGTCAACATCAAGCTTTTTAACTCTTCTCGCTGTTCGTCCGTTAACGAGGACAGTCCCCAAATAGATTTAAAATCAGGCATATCGTCGCCCATTACTTTGCGCACGACTTCCGGGCTAGGTTCGCTACCGCTCTCACTTTCATCTTGCGCGAGGCAGGCGCTACCTAAGCAAAGCCCAATCGCAATCATTAATAGAGTAATTATTCGCATGGCAGTTCAACCCCAGCTATCTATAAATATGATTCCCAATGTGCCGGCAAATGGACATCCGATAAATTGAATCGGGCGCGTCAAAAAGTTTGAAAATTACGGCAACTGTTTATGAGATACGTTTCATTAAACAGATCTCAGGGAATAATCTGCTTGAGAACCAGTCACTCGACGGCGAGGACAATAGATGTTCAGCAACAGCAGGCGAGCCAAAGGCAATACTCTGGCCATGGTTGTGGCAATAATCGGCATTATCGGGGTTGTCATTGGACTGCTGGTTATGACCTACAACCAGTTTTTCAGCGCCCACAAGGAAGCGACAACAGCCATAGACGCAGCAGCCCTGCAGGCAGCTAAGGACATGTCGCGGATAACTGTAGACAGTCCTTTAGGCAAGATTGCCCTGGTGGACGATCCCTCACCTGCCAAAGGTAATAAATATCCGGTGGTCGGAGTTAACACACTTGTGGCCACCCTTCGTTTGGACGCTCTCATTGCCAATCAACTTAATAACAAGACCATGCTCTTTTTGGTCAATGAAGATGTAAAACGAGCAATTCCTGTGTTGAAGGAACTAAAAGAGCGAATCGCCGCCTCAAGTCAGGGCGAAAGTTCGGCATTCGACAAAGATGGTCTGTCCATCAACATGCAGCAAAGTGCCCAGACTATCTACAACAACAACGCTCTGCGCGCCGGTCTTAAAAGGACAGCCGGAGGCAACACACAGATAGCTCTGAGCGTAGGTACGCTAAATGCCGGCAGTGAGGGAAATACAACAAATATCCCGACGCCAAATCAACCTGGATCACAAGCCAATGATCCAGAAATTAACGGCACTAATTCGTTTGTCAAAAACAACATACGTTATTACAAAGCCAATATCGACATACCTCTACCCGGACTTGAAAAAAACATCCGCCTTCTTAATCTACCTGAATCTGTTTCTCTTGCTGACAGCAACCAGTATCAAAACCAGTTACAAGCATCCGGCAATGATCTTGTCTCGGCAATTGCCGGCCTGCCAACCTGTGTCCAAGCCACCGCTGGGGAAACAATTAAAGCAATAGATAAT
>SBAT01000216.1 GCA_005240105.1 Chloroflexota bacterium | reverse complement strand
GGTGTTACGACAATTGCTCCGACAGTAACTACCAGCACACCTCTGGGTGGCATGATTTATTTCAATGCCGGCTCTAAGGGCTCTATTACTGTCACTGGTACCAGTGTTCTGACTGCTAACGGCAGCGTACTGGCTATTGACCCGATTGGACCAATATTTATCGGTAATGTTATCTTGGGTGCTGTTGGTCCGGGACTCTTCCCTGTTGTGATACCACCAGCGCCGGCGGCCGGCGGTGGAGCGGTAGTCATAATAGCTGACGGTGGCGAAGTTGTAGTGGATTCAACGCAGCCAGTAGTTAATAGGACGTCAACGGTGGTCACCGATACGACGGCTGTTCAGGGCGACACTAAGAATATAGTTGCTAGCGCCCAGGCTTCACTTTGTACCGTTGTGGCACTGCCTGGTGGTGAGACGACCACTGATGAAAACGGCTGGGTAGTTGCATCCGGTTATTGCCAACCATTTTCCTTCGCCGGTGAAGATGGTTCAGTCATTGTTGGGTCCGGTGGCACAACCTTTGCACCATCTCAAAACCACACGGTCATTCTACGGGGAGGCAAGATGGTTGCCTCTGCCGGACCAGCCGGACTAACAGTTGAAACAGCGCAAGGTAACATAAATATTCCTAGCGATGGCACGACCATCATTGAGCAAGATCGTCCGGGAGTCGTGCGCGTTGCCAACCTGCTCGGTGGTGAAACCAAGATTTCCATGACAGTCAACGGTGAAAAGAAGGAGCTGAGGGCAGCAGCCGGTGAAGAGTTGATTGTGGCTGATGCTGATCTTTCCGAAGAAGAACTGATCCCGGTTGATGGTGTTGATCGTGAACCACTCGATGCCGGCAAGATTGTCGGACTGCAAGTGAAGAAGAGCAAGTTTGAAAGAAAGCAGATGATCGGTCGCGACATGCTGGTCAATTGCAATATGGGCTGCTTCTCCATTACGATGAGAAGATCACTTGATAAGTTGAAGCAAGATGTTAATGCCGACTCCGTACCGCCGAAGGTTTCACGCACGCCGAAGAACGGCGCTCCAGTTAAGGTAGGCTCCGGTGCACCGGTTGCTCCGGTCGGTGGCAAGATTTCTACTGTGCCGACAAGTCCGGCTGAAAACTCAGTGATTATTCCAATAGCTTATACAACTGGCTCTGCCGGAGCAATTGGATCGGTAATGCGTAGCCTGGCTACAGACACAGCCATGATTAAGGAAACAAGAGGCACCAAGCTGGTAATGGAAAAACCAGGTGTGGTCAACCTGAAAGGCGGCGAAGCGTTAGTTGCTGCCTCCCGTGCAACGTTAGTTCGTAGTGGTGCCTCTTTGGTATCGGTGTCAGCTGGAACCATAGCGCTAGTAAGCAACGAAAACAATGTAGTTAAGGTCCGTTGCTTATACGATAATTCGGCGCACTCAGTGAAGTTGTATGCCGGCAATAAATTGATGACCTTAAGCTCTGGTCAAGAGTTTATTGTTGGAGCTCCGGATGAATCAATAGATAATGCCTTGAAGTCTGATGGACTTGGGCGCAGGAAGATCCAACGCTTTGATCTCAATAAGGATTTAAGCCTCTTCCATACGGAGTTCTCATTAGTCGGTTTGATGCAGAACAACACAATATTGGCTGAATTGCTGAAGGCAGCTGATCAAGATGATCATGCAATGGCTGAGAAGCTAGTTAAGATGGCTGCAGTTTTGACCCAGGTCACTGCTCGTCATGGAGCATACTCAGCGACCGGACAATAGGATGTTTTGTACAGGTGCGGTGAACGCCGCATTGTCACTTTGAGCAGGTTCTTCGCATTGCTCAGGACAAACTCCGAGTCTCGTAACTTAAAGGCACGAGATTCTTCGGGCTATGCCCTCAGAATGACAAAACTAGTTCATTGCCTTAACACTTACTTCTACTTTATCTAAAAGCTTGAGATGATCTTCAAGTAAATCTTCCGGCCGCTGGTGTTTTTTCTTCAGGCGCCTGTCATATATTGCATTGGCTACTAGTCCTTCGGCTGTAATTCCTAAGCCGGTGGCAAAGCCGGTTAACCCAACAATAGATCCGGCGTAGTTTAACACCGTCGATTTTCGAGCATTGGATAAGGTGGGGACTTTGCCATATCGGTAATAAGCACGAGTGCCGAGAATTCCTTGCGTCATTACTGCACCGCCAATTAGCGGTCCAAAGAAGTTAGACTCAACTGCTACTTTGCGCAAGTGGCGAAGTTGTTTTGATTCTGCCGCGAGCGTTGCCTGGAAGCCTTTGTCTGCAGTTCTGTATAAAGCCATTCTTTCTTCTATTGGGCCAACTGATTGCAGGCTGGTTTGATCGGTAGATGCTACTAGCTCTTTTAGATGTGCCCGGTTTGCCTCTAGTGCTGCGTAGTCGACGGTCGGCTCTTTGTGTAGGACCTTCACTAAAACATGGTTGGCGTGACGAGCAATACCTTTGCCGGCGGCTGTGGCTAGTAATGGTGCGCTAATGGCGATGGCGCCTGCCCCAATAAAGAGAATATTGGCCGGACCGTTATATTTAGGTACGGAAAGTGATTTCAAACCACAAAGAATGGATGCCAAACCGACAGAGTTGGTGGCTGCATTGAGGAAATAAAATGTATTTTCATAAGCCTTTATGCCGCGAGCTTCTTTGTAGAAGGTTGCATATTCAAGAACGTAATAGTCACGCAATGCATGTAGAACCTTTCCTTCTGTATTAAGAAGTTCATATGCTGGGTGACTGGAATTAGCTTCGACAACTCTGTCGCGCTCAAGAGATAAATCATCTAGTTCTCTCAATGTCTTGAAGAAGAAGTTGTTTGCTGTTTTGGAATCGAAACCGTTTTTCTTGTCCTTAACGGATTTCAGGAAATTGGACCAGAGTTCAAAAACAGATCCGCCCAGGGCAACTGATTCACCAACAAGTGCGCAGTTAAGTGCTTTCCTGACTGTGGGAATGGAAATTTTTAGTGGGTCTCTACGCCCTTTGCCAAATTGCTCTGTGGTTAGGATGTCGTAGGACATAAGAAGCGCCAGTCCGCCTTCTTGTGATGCAGCATAGCGCAGTCGGCGTGTCTTTGGTTGCTTTTGTGTTTCTAAACGATAATGGATGATGAAGCGATTAAGTTCAATTGCTTTGAGCAAGATTTTTTGTGTCATGCCCTGAACATCGTTCATCTCGGCTGCGCCTGCCGGAAAACATATAAATGAATTGAGTAAAAGTAAGAAAGTGCAGCCGAACGCAGCTGCTTTGGTCGTTTGCTTTTTTGACCTGTTTGAAACGGACACTTGTGTTCGCCGGATGCCTAAAGACGCCTAATCTTAGCGTGTTCGCCGAGCGCTGTCATTTCGACATTTTTTGCATTCTTCCTATTTTTGTCATCTCGACCGAACGAAGGGAGTGGAGAGATCTTCCGCAACTCCAGGCAATTCGGGTACGCGCGGAAGAGAATCCGACGGCACATTTAGTGCCGTCTCCCCTCGACTGCGCAGCCTGCGGCTGCTTCGCTCGAAATGACAAAGGGAGGTGTTGTCATGCGCTTATGCCTCGTACAATATTCAGGATGTTTTTTCGTGTAGTCATACTGCTTTCCGTCCTGGCGTTAGCGCTCGTGCTCAATTTGTGCATGGGTGATGTTTTGCTTACGCCGGCTGAGGCTTGGCAGAGTCTTCAGTTCGGTGGATCTGAACTCCATGACATGCTCTGGCAAATTCGATTGCCTAGACTTTTAATTGCTGCAGTGGTTGGTATTGGTCTGTCCACTTCCGGATTTGTTTTGCAGGCGCTGACAAGAAATTGCCTGGCTGATCCGTACCTAACAGGCATATCCAGTGGTGCCGGATTGGCCGCATCAATTGCTATGATCGCCGGCGTTGATTTCTCACTAATTCCATTTATTGCTTTTACCGGTGGGGCAGTGACAAGCTTAGTGGTGGCAATGATGGCTAAAAATCCAGCCGGTCTGTCGGTAACAAGACTGCTTCTGGCAGGTGTAGCTCTTTCGGCAATTTGCGGAAGCTTTATTACATTGATAATGGTAGGCGCTGCCTCGGCAGCCCAGTCGCAAGGAATATTCTTCTGGTTAGCCGGAGGTATAAGTGGTCGTACCTGGTCGGAGCTAACAATTGCTGGGACCTATATATTTCTTGGACTGTTAGTGGCATTGGTTATGAGTAAGTCCATGCGTTTGCTGTCACTTGGTGCGCAGTCAGCACAGTCACTTGGTGTGAATGTTAAAACCGTGCAGTGGGTGTTGTTGGGCGCGGCGGTGCTTACCTGCGGCGCTTCGGTGGCAATCAGCGGCTTGGTTGGTTTTGTCGGATTAATTGCCCCGCAAATTGGTCGTGGACTTTTTGGTCGTGATGAACGAGTACAAATTATTTGCACGGCGCTGATTGGTGGCATTCTGGTTTTGTTTAGCGATCTGGCTGCTCGTACGCTGGGGCAGGGGCAAGAATTGCCCTTGGGGACACTGCTTGCCTTAGTCGGCGGTCCATTTTTCCTCTGGCTTGTGTCGCGACAAAAAGGAGAGGGGTTATGATCCCTGTCCAACGTGAAACTGTCACCCTGAGCAGCGCGAAGGGTCTCGCATGTCAACTCGCGAGATTCTTCGCTAGCGCTCAGAATGACAAAACAATGGTGACGTATTTTGCCGGGGGTGCAGCATGAATTTAACCGCCAAAAGTCTAACAGCAGGCTTTGACAATGTTGTTGTTGTTGAAGATGTTCAACTCAACATGACCTCTGGAAATATTCTAGCTATTGCTGGCCCTAACGGTGTCGGTAAATCGACGCTGCTTAAGTCACTTGCGCGTCTCATTAAACCAATCCATGGTCAGATAGAAATCTCCGGTCAAGACATATGGACGCTGTCAGCCCGCGATTTTGCCAAGCAAGTCTCATATGTCCCCCAATCACAAGAATTTGAGCAAGATCTAACCGTACATGAATTAGTTGCGCTCGGACGCAATCCACATCAGGAGTGGTGGTCGTGGAATGCCTCTGCAGAAGACAGAGAAGCGGTCAAAGATGCTCTGGAAAAAACATCGACATGGGATTTGCGGTCTAAATATTTGGGTAATTTGTCCGGTGGCGAAAGACAACGTGCCTTAATTGCTACGGCACTTGCACAGCGTCCGCAATTTATGCTGCTGGATGAACCAATTTCACACTTGGACTTTCGATATCAATTAGAGCTGGTCGACGTTCTTGATTCGTTGCGCAAACAAGGCTTGGGAGTCGCAGTTATATTGCACGACCTGAACATAATTGCCAAGCTCGCGGATAAGGTCTTGTTATTGGCTAAGCGAGATGGTCAACCAAGCACAGTGTTGGCATCCGGAGCAACAAGTGAGGTTATGCAGTCAGATAGACTGCAAGAAGCCTTTTCCGTCTCAGTTAGACAAATCGAAGATCCGGTTTCGCAATCCCCAGTCTATTTAACTTCGCTTTGACCTATCGGCGACGATCTCTGCCTGGGTAGCCATAGCCTGGCTGTTGTTGCTGCGGCTGCTGCTGGCTTTGATCCGGACAGATATCATCGCATTTTCTATATGGGGTGGCATTCAGTAGTGGCGATTCCAATGTCGGACCGGAACCTGGATTGATTCCCTGAAGCGGCATGCCGCTGTAGCCATTTATTCCAATTCCGGCATAAGGCATAATCGGACCGCCTACAATTGGTGGTGGCCCGTAGAATCTGCCATTACCACCGCCATAACCATAACCACCGCCATAACCATATCCGTAACCAGGGCCCATCATTTGTTGACGAAGGTATGGAGCGCAGCCTCCGCCACCGTACATGCCACCGCCACCGTACATGCCACCGCCACCGTACATGCCATTATTACCCCAGCCAGCTGCAATCGGCCACATGATTTGTCCGCCAGCATTGCCACCGGCTTGTACTAGTTGTGCCCATCCGGCTTTCCTAATGTAGCCGGCATTTGCATCTGTCATCTTTTCGGACTGTCTGATTTGTGAGTCGATTAGTTTGTTTTTATTGCCAATCTGCTGCTGGTAGTCGTCATTTTGTAGTGTCATGCCACGAAGAGACTGGGCATTTCGACCTGAGTAATAAATAGTATCGCTCATTATTTTATGGCTAGTTTGCTCGGCGGCATCCTGCCAATTATTCGGAGCCTTGTCCTTCATCACTTGTCCAGGCGCTAGCGGTTGATTGAGTACCTGATAGCCCGTTGGAGCGGTAAACTCTTTGCACGGAGTGGGACAGCTAGAATCAGCAACCGGCTGTGGAGCCGGGGCCGGAACTGGTGCTGGAGTGTCCTTTGGTTGATTGCATTGCCCTTGTTGGTTTTGCAGATCTCTTACATCATCCAGATTTGTTCGTGGTCGTTGGACATATCCTTGACCGTTTGGTGGGATATAACCGTCGGCGACAATGTGTTCGGCGCCTGTCTTCTTCTGAAGACCTGCCACCAGATCTGGTGAATTGCCGATAGCACTTAATGTAGAGCTATCCGGAGCCGTAGTGGCTGTCTTGTTGTCGACTAATTCGCTTGAATGTCTACCCATTTTTCTTTCCCTATCGGTCGAGTTTGTGTTGAGCGCTTTGACGTACTTATGGTCAGCTTTCTCGGGTCATGGGTGCCATTAAATTCTAAGAAGGGGGGTGCGGTCAATGGGAAGATTCCCACGGGGAGTGAATCTGGAGCAAATGCTTCGTGTTTTTCCCACTGAGGGTGGGAGTGCGCTTTGTCATTCCCATTTTCCCTTTGTCATCTTGGACATGTTCTCATTTGTCATTTCGACCGGAGCGCCGGTAGGCGCGAAGTGGAGAAATCTTCCGCGGCTATGTGATCCGCGTGGAGTTGCGGAAGATCTCTCCACTCGCTGACGCTCGGTCGAGATGACAAATGAAGAAATCGAGATGACAAAAGGGGTTTACGTCACAAACGCAATTACTGTGGTATCAAAGCCATCAGTTTTGGCACGAAGACTACCGCACCTACGACGACTGCAGTAACAGAAGCGCAGAGTACGGCGGCGGCGGCGGTGTCTTTAGCGTAGCGGGCGGATTCGCGGTATTCGCCGTTGGCGTTGAGGTTTACTAGATGTTCAAGAGATGTATTGAGGAATTCGGTTATGAGCACCAAACCCACTGCAAAGGAAAGAGAAATGCATCCTAATGTGTCGACCTTGAGCCAGACAGCAGCTGCGGCGACGGCAATGGCAGCCAGGAAGTGGATGCGCACATTGCGTTCTTCTTTTAGTCCTATCCATATGCCGTGAAATGCATGGTAAAAGGATTCGATCATGTTTAAAGCCCGCCCTGATTTGCGCTGCCAACTTGCCGGAATGCCAGGTACAAAAGATGTTGCCCGCGAAACTTCAGTTCCCGGACGTTCACTTAATCTCTCTTGTAATTCGGTGGCGATGGCGAACTCCTAAGCCGATGAGATACCTGAATTTGCCAAGACGATATCACGCGGGTCGCCAAGGCGGCAAATGTTGTTAAGCGTTTCTCAGAAACTTACTACATATATATCTGTTTGAAAAGAATCTTCGGTTTTAACTGCCGAGACTCTTCACTGGCGTTCAGAGTGACATATCGTGGTACCCATAGGCTACCTGGTTATCCCAGCTGCCTTGAGCACTTCCTTCTGCCGCCCAAACATTTCCTTTTCCTCGGCGGGGGTCTCGTGGTCAAAACCCAGCACGTGTAAGAATCCGTGGACAAACAGGAAGGCTAGCTCGCGTTTAAAAGAATGCCCGTATTCTTCCGCCTGCTCCTGGGCTTTTTCAGCCGAAATGACAATTTCGCCAATCTCCCAAGGAGCACCAGGGGGTGGGATTTCCAGCTCTAAGGGGAAGGATAAAACGTCTGTGGCATAGTCCTTGCCCCGCCACTGCTTGTTAAGCTTGCGTATAGCGGCGTTGGAGACGACAACCAGGCTAAAGGTGCCCCGGCGCCCTATTTCAGCCAATAGGCGGGCTTTAAGGTGCTTTGGGCGGCGCTTCTCAAGGTTTTTAAGCACCTCGGCAGCCAAAAGGGCGGAAGTTTCCTTAAACCAGGCGGTGTCTACCTTCTGGCTGCGCTGTTGGTTCTGAATTTGAATTTCGGGTGCCATGGGGGTTAAAACCTTGAAATAAACCAAGCGGACATGCTAGCATGGCAAGCTCAAGAAACCTGATTGTCGTAGACTTAAGTTAGTCTACGGCATTATGTTGTTGTGGCGTCCTTGCTCGCTGAGCCTCCGGGTTCAAAGAGATGTGGGGCGTTTCACCTGGCATTAAGCCAGATTTCCAACCAACGAGAGCTAAAATTTGCCAGCCGATATGGAGAAGGTCACCGATATTGCCGAAAGCGTCTGCAAGACGTTGGGCTATATTTTGGTCGATGCCAAAATTGGACAGCAAGGCAGCCGTAGAAGTCTTACCGTAGCCATCCATAGCAAGGACGGACAAATCGGTTTTGACGACTGCGAAAAGGTTAGCCGGCAGTTGGAAGAGTTGCTTGATAGCGAGGAGCCACCGTTGATTCCGGGAGCATTCTTGCTGGAAGTTGAAAGTCCAGGGCTTGATCGAGAATTGAAAACTGACAGGGAATTTTCCGTTTTTAAAGGTTATTCCGTAGAAGTAAAAGCTCGTCAGAAGCTGGATAGTATCGGGGATTCATTTACAGGAACCCTGATTGGAGTAAAGAATGGCGTGGCCAGCTTTGCAAATCCAAAACCTTTGGTGTCTAAGAGCAAAAACTCAAAGGCACAAAAATCGAAGGCAGCAAAAGGCGAAAGCCAGCCGTTGCCTAAGAAGTTAGACATAGAGCTTGCTAAATTGAGCAAAGTTCGTTTATATCCGGAGGTATAGTCGTGATTAAGATTGGCGACAAATTGCTGGAAGCAGCAGAAGAACTAGAGCGTGAGCGCAACATCCCGCAGGAGGAATTCATTTCCTATGTCTGCGATGCAATTGTTGCCGCTTACAAGAAAAAGGTTCCCGATCACGATGTGGAAGGCGTACGCGCAATCTTCGATCCTGAAACCGGAGAAATTGGAATTTTTGCGCCGAAGGAAGTTATGGATACGGTAGAAAATGCCTATCACCAGATTTCCCTCAAAGACGCTAAGGACCTCATTCCTGACGTAGCCGTAGGCGAAGTCCTGGAAATTGAAGTTACACCAACTGACTTTTCTGAATTCGGCCGTATTGCTGCTCAAACTGCAAAACAGTTGATCACGCAAAGACTGCGCGAAGCAGAAAAGGAATTGATCAAGAAAGAATTCGAAGCACGCAAGGGCTCCTGCACAACAGGTCAAATCGAGCGTATCGAAGTGATCAGCAATACGAGAAACAACGTGATCATCAACTTGGGTCGTGTGGAAGGCTGCATGCCGACTCGCGAACAATTGCCCGGTGAAACATATCGCGTAGGCAACAGAGTGCGTGTTTATGTTCTTGAACTGCGCGATACAGGACGTGTACCGCAGATCATAGTTTCGCAAGCGCATCCTGAATTGGTGCGTGAATTGTTTGAACTCTACGTGCCTGAAATTGAAGACGGCACAGTGGAAATCAAATCAATTGCTCGTGAAGCCGGTTACAGAACTAAGATAGCTGTTCACTCGGAAGATACCGATGTTGATCCGGTCGGCGCCTGTATCGGTACACGCGGTGTGCGTATTCAAAACGTTGTTGCCGAATTGCGCAACGAGAAGATAGACGTCATCCGTTTCTCTACAGATCCGGTCGACTACATCTCCAACTCGTTGAGCCCAGCTCGCATCACAACGGTTGCTCTTTACGAAGATGCACCGGAAATGGGCGGCAAGCGTGCTGAAGTTATTGTTCCGGACGATCAATTGAGTTTAGCTATCGGCCGTGGCGGACAAAACGTCCGTCTGGCAGCCAAACTCACCGGCTGGAAGATAGACATCAAGTCCGAAAGCCAAACAGGCGGTACGTATAAAAACGTAACTGCTGGTGTAGAAGAATGATAAGTGCAGCAAGGGCGGCGATGAGCCGTCCGCAGCGAAACGCACATCTTCTGCGAGTAGCAAGCGTAAGCGAAGGCGTTAGCCGTAGCTGTAGCTTACGAGAAGAATAGTTATGAGAGGATCGCGCTGTAAATACTTCGAAGAACACGAGTAGCGAAACAGAGGCGGGTAATCCCCGCCTCTGTGTGTCGTGTCGAAGTTTCCAGTCCCGGTCCGAACTAATTCGTTTAACAGCCGACAAAGCCAGCGGGCAAGTATTTGCTCGTTTCGGATGCTTAACATATCCACATTCTGATAGCCCTGTAATTGGGCGATCCGCTTACTTATGCCCGAATGCTCAATGCGTCGAAGAGGCGCTAAAGGGCACCAGGCTTAAGTTTGCCTTATCCGGCCGCAAGGTCAAAGGGCAACCAAGTAAGCGGTCTATAACCTGGCCTCTTGAGTCACAACTTATCAAGCTTTTGCTAAGTAAATTTACAGATGGGGCACAAACGTGCCAAAATACTCAGGGGAAGGCAACTTCACCAAAAGCTAAGCAAGAACCGCCCAAGGCGGGTACGGCTGAGCGCCAACAAGCTGGAGCACAAATAACCAAATGAACGATAGCGTTAGAATTTATGAACTAGCTCGGCAGATGAATCTTCCCAATCAAGATCTCGTCGTAACTCTGCGCGAACTGGGCTACGAGGTTAAGAGCCATTCCAGCACAATCGACGGTTCCACCGTCGGGCTTTTGATTTCCGCTTTAGGCAAGAAGAAAGCCGGAGAGAAAATAGCCACGCCACAAGCTGCTGCCCCAGCGGCGAAAGCCCCTAAGGCATCGAGCAAAGCAACAATTGCGCCTCCTCCAGAGCCTGTTGTTGTTAAGCCGCGTGTTTTGTCTCGCCGCAAGCCAACTCCGCCTCCAGGTGAAGTCGTGGCCGAACCAATTGCCGAGCCATTGGCTCCAGTGGCAGAAGCTCCTGCTGCACCTACTCCAGTTGCGCCAACTCCGGAACCAGTTGCTCCAGTAGTGGTTCATCCATCGTTAATCCTTCCACCGCCAGGAACGAAAATGAATCCTGTCGTTGAAACACCGGCAGTTGCAGTCCCTGAAGTGCCGGCCGTTGAGCTGACTGTAGAAGAGAAGCAGGCAGCTGACGCAAAGAAAGAGAGAGATAAGAAGGACAAGAAGTATCACAAAGAAGATGATGAACGGAGTGACGAAAACAATCCGCTTGTCGTGAAAGCTTCTCCTTCAGTACCAGTTCGTGTCGCTGCTCCGTCCATTCGCGCCACCCCACCGCGCCCACCGAAGTCACACCGCCAGGGTAGCGCAGATCGCCACGCCAAGAAAGAAGAAAAGGCGAAGCCGACAGCTGCAGTCTTAGAAGTTCCAAAAATAATTACTTTGACTCAGGCGATGACTGTAAAAGAATTGGCTGAGCGTATGCTTGTTTCTGAAACAGAAGTGATTAAGCGCCTGTTTATGAAAGGCTTCATGCGTACGGTTAACCAGACGGTAGAGCTTGAACTAGCTCGTGATCTGGCTACCGAAATGGAATATGAAGTCCTGACCGAAGAGGAAAAGGCTGAGAAGGTTGAAGAAGTTGCATTGACCGAAGAGGAAAAAGCAACTCTGGTTACAAGACCGCCGGTCGTCACAATTATGGGTCACGTTGACCACGGCAAGACGAGTTTGCTCGACGCTATTCGTCAAACGAAGTTCCAGATAACTGCCGGCGAAGCTGGTGGTATCACTCAGCACATTGGCGCTTATCACGTTGAAGTACCGGATGAACAAGGCAACATTCGCCAGATTGTATTTTTAGATACACCAGGTCACGAAGCCTTTACAGCGATGCGTGCTCGTGGAGCTAAAGCAACCGATATTGCCATTCTTGTAGTGGCTGCTGACGATGGCGTAATGCCGCAAACGATTGAGGCCATTGACCACGCTAAAGCAGCTGGTGTGCCGATTATCGTAGCAGTTAACAAAGTTGATAAAGCCGAAGCAGATCCAGACAGAGTCTTGAGCCAATTGATGGAACATGAACTCGTGGCTGAAAAGTATGGCGGCGAAACGGTAACAGTGGAAGTCTCCGCTAAGAAGCGGGTCGGACTTGATCAGTTGCTAGAAATGATCCTGCTGGTGTCCGATGTACTTGAACTAAAAGCCCATCCGGATCGTCCGGCGCAAGGTCTTATTGTTGAAGCTGAACTTTCTCGTGGTCGAGGTGCTGTGGCAACAGCCCTTGTTCAAAACGGCACCCTGCATGAAGGCGACTACATAGTTGCCGGAACTTGTCAGGGAAGAGTTCGCGCATTGTTTGATGATCGGGGACAACGCGTTAAAGCAGCCGGTCCATCGATGCCAGTAGAAGTACTGGGACTTGATGAAGTACCGCAAGCCGGTGACCGGTTTGAAGTGGCTGAGGATATTCAGGCAGGTAAGGCAATTGCTGAAGAGAGACGTCTTGTTGAAACTGACAAATTCAGACATCGCGTAACCCTTGAATCCTTGCACGATTTACTCGAGCAAGGTGAAGTGAAAGACCTCAACGTCATTATCAAAGCTGATGTGCAAGGTACTGCTGAAGCTATTGCTGAATCGGTTAAGCGCTTATCGAACAAAGAAGTAGCAGTGCGCGTTCTGCGTACGGCATCGGGCGACATTTCCGAAAACGATGTTAACTTGGCTGCTTCTTCTGAAGCAATCATTATCGGCTTCAATGTTCAACCTGATGCAAATGCCAACCGTGTCAAAGAAGCAGCAGGAGTTGATGTTCGTACCTACAGCATCATCTACCAAATTACTGATGATTTGATTGCTGCTATCGAAGGACTCATTCAGCCATTGAGAACAGAGGTCAAGATTGGTTCTGCCGAAGTTCGCCAGATATTCAAGTTCGGTAAGAATTTGATGATTGCTGGTTGTATGGTTAATAGCGGTAAGATCCAGCGTGGTTGTATTGCTCGCATCGAGCGTGATGGACAAATCATCTTCGACGGTAAGCTCGATACATTGAAGCGCTTCAAAGATGACGCTAAGGAAGTTGCTACCGGCTTTGAATGCGGTATGAGCTTTGCCAGCTTTAGCGATATCAAGGAAGGCGATATTATTCACGCCTTTATAATTCAAGAAACTAAGCGTGAGATTCCACGCTGAGGAGAAAAATATGTCTACTCCTCGCTCACTAAGAGTATCTCAATCCGTCAAGCGTGAGCTCTCCAGCCTCATGCGTGATTTAAAGGATGACAGAATTGCCGGTATTGTTTCTGTGGTTGATGTCGAGATGACAGGCGACTGTCGCTCCGCCAGAATCTACATATCCGTATTTGGTGATGAAGAGACTCAAAAGAACACGCTCGCTGCTCTAACAGATAGGCAAGGATTTATTCGCGGTGAATTGTGCCGTAGATTGTCTCTACGCTTTGCGCCGGAAATACAATTTCGTCTCGACACCTCCTTGGAACGCGGATCGCGCGTGACCGATATCATCTCGAAAATATCTCGCGGCGAATTATAAGTTCATCGTCAATGACATACTTTCTCAACATCAATAAAGAGTCGGGAATGACCGCGCATGATGTTGTAGCAGTCGTGCGTAAGATTACAGGCATCAAGCAAGTTGGTCATGCAGGGACTCTCGATCCAGCTGCTACAGGTGTTTTGCCAGTAGCCGTTGGAAAAGCCTGTCGGTTATTGCGCTATTTGCAATCCGATAAGACCTACATAGCGGAGATATTGCTTGGTACTAAAACCAATACGGATGATTTGGAAGGCGAGGTCCTTGAGCAAAAGGATGTAACGCTCACGCCGGAAATGGTCACGGAAGCTCTGCAAGCATTTAGCGGGCCTATTGAACAGCTCCCGCCTAACTTTAGTGCGGTGCACCACCAGGGCAAACGCCTGTACGAATTAGCACGGAAGGGGATAACGCCTGAGGATATTCCTATGCGCAAAGTAACTGTGCATAAATTAGAGATACTCGATATTTCGTTGCCGGTCGTAAGAGTGCGGATAGCTTGTTCCGCTGGCACCTATATTCGTTCAATTGCTCGTGATCTCGGAGACAAGTTGTCTGTCGGCGGTTGTCTCAAGTCCCTTATTCGAGAAACGGCCGGACCGTTCAACCTTGATAAGGCAGTAACTCTTGGGCAGTTGAAAACTCTGGTCTCTGAAAAACGCATCGGTGAAGTGATGACCGACCCAGGTTCTGTTTTGGATCTACGTAGTGTTTCTATTACCGACGAACTAGCTAAGAAGCTGTCTTTTGGGCAGGCGATAAGCCTGGACATGCTTTCAAATGCAGGTATTCATGATATAAATAGTGGGTCTTGGCAGGAGCCTGAGCCGATCATATTACGATATGACGGCAATTCAGAAGATTCGCTGTTAGCCGTTTGCCGACTAGTAACTGGCACCGACTCGTCAGATACTGTGTTAAAGCCGGAGGTTGTAATTGTCGGAGCAGCCTAATGAAGTAGCCAAAAATATTGATCGCGTGGCGCTCTTGCAGTTGACCATATTTGTTGAGGCGTTCATTCTTCTGGGCGCAACATTCTGGTCTCGTGTTTCCGAAGTCCGATTGCTTGAATTGATCGACGAAGTGCAAACACCCGATTTGTTACTGGGACTTGGCGCAGGTGTGGCACTTTCCGCCGTGAGTATTTTTCTCTTTTGGCTTGGAAAGTACTTCAAGCCACTTGGAGACTTGCGTTCGATAGTTGTTGATCAATTGGCGCCAATATTTTGTCAGTTAACATGGTCCGATATTTTTGTTCTTGCGCTTGTGTCCGGTTTTTGCGAAGAAGTTATGTTTCGTGGTGTCGTGCAACAACAGTTTGGCCTATGGTGGGCAAGCTTGGCCTTTGGTCTCTTCCATTGTCCAAGTCTGAAACACTTGTCCTATGGTCTCTGGGCACTTGCTGCCGGTCTGTTGCTGGGCTATATCGTTATCTACACCGGCAGTCTCTGGCCCGCGATCATCACGCACGCTGTAAGTAATGTGTTGTCACTAGTTTTCTTGCGCCGTGCCGGACGTCAGGCTGGAATTGTTTAGGTTTTGTCATTCCGAGTGAAACGAGGAATCTGCCGAACCTATGCGCGGTTCGATTTGATTAACACGAGCTTGTTCAGTCGCGGCAGATTCCTCGGGCTAACGCCCTCGGAATGACAAAGGGTGCATGCAAAAGAGGCAGATCCGAAGACCTGCCTCTTTTATTAGTCTTATTAAGACCTACCGATTAGCGACGGCCCTTCTTCTTGGAAGCGCTCTTCTTCGCTGGCTTCTTAGCAGCTGACTTCTTGATTGGAGAAGACTTGACTGGCTTGGAAGCTTTCTTTTCAATTTTCGGAGCAACGAGTCTGGATTGGCCGTTGATGATAGCCTTCAGTTCGCGACCTGCGCGGAATGCTGGCACCTTAGCGGCGGCAATTTTCAACTTTTGCGATGGGTTTTGTGGGTTAACACCGGTACGAGCGCGACGGTGTCTTTGCTCGAATGTACCGAAACCTACGAGGGTAACCTTGTGTCCTTTGAGGATGGACGATGTGATGATGTGCATGAAACCGCTAATGGAATCACGAACTTCAGTCTTGGACTGGCCTGTGATCTTTACGATTTCATCGATCAATTCTGCTCTATTCATGCGAATCTCCGCGAATGTGAGAGTAAACAACGCAGGTGATACTACCACCTGCGTAACTGATCATTCAACACTTGGCGAACGGAAAGTTTTTGAAATTGCAAAAAGCAAAAAGGGCAAACCCTAAAGTTGGTGTTGGGCTAGGTTGCGGCTGCTACTAATGTTTACGAGCCGATCCTCCACGCCAAACCTTCGGGTCAACCCCATACTGGAACTATACCCCTGTAAAAATGGCAAATAACTGTATAAACATTAAGAGTAATTACGGTTTGAAAGGGGTACCTTAGGATATCTTGAAGCGATGCAAGAGCTGCGATGAGCAGGTCGCTGCTGAGCGAACGTATATAGCCGGAAGGCAAGCGAAGGTGGAGTAAGGAGACGACACTAAATGTGTCGTCGGGCGCAACCGGAGCCTTAAATAGGATTTGCACATGCTGAACAATAACCACTCCAATGAAACTATAGCGGCAATTGCCACGGCGCCTGGCGTGGGAGCAATTGCGATTGTTCGTCTTTCGGGACCTGATGCATTTAAGATTGCCCGTTCGATTTTTTCAATTGACAAAAATGTATTGGGGCAAACAGTTGAGCTCAAGAGTCACACTGTCCAACACGGCTATATAGTTGATTCGGAATCGGAAAGTATTGTCGACGAAGTAGTGTTGATTCCCTACAAATCGCCGCGCAGTTATACAGGCGAGGATTTAGTTGAAGTTACTTGCCATGGTGGACCTGTGGTTACGTCGGCGATTCTTGCTTTAATGCTCAAGCACGGTGCACGTCTTGCCCGTGCCGGTGAGTTTACGGAAAGAGCCTTCCTGTCAGGCAAATTGGACTTGACTCAGGCAGAAGCGGTTTTGGATTTAATACAAGCTAAGACTACTAGACAATCGCGTATGGCGTTATCGGCCCTTGCTGGTCATTTGGGTGGAAAAATTCAAAGTGTTCGTTTGGATCTTTTGAATTTGATGTCAGCGGTAGTTGCTGGAATTGATTTCCCGGAAGAAGTTGGCGAAGCCGATGTGAATGAAGTTGCGCGGGTGAGTACTTCTAGTCGCAAGGCGTTAGAAGAGTTAACAAAGACTGCGCGATCCGGAAGATTTATGCGCGATGGATTGCGCTTGGCTATTGTCGGTCGTCCGAATGCTGGCAAAAGTAGTTTGATGAACCAATTGCTTAAATTTGAAAGAGCGATTGTGACGGAAATTGCTG
>SBAT01000432.1 GCA_005240105.1 Chloroflexota bacterium | reverse complement strand
TCATCCTGAGCGAAGCGAAGGATCTGCCGTAGCTAAACAACGCTCGTCTTTCTAGCGAAGGACGTGGAATCGTTGCGGCAGATTCCTCGCTGTTGCTCGGAATGACAAAAACGAGATCTCGCGCGAGCTACGTCAGTTAATTGCTTGCGGGAATTACTAATTACATTGAAATTTGAATAGGAAGTTTAATCGGAATTTCTTGGTTTACTTACCCAGAAATACTAGGTTGAAGTTCTATTTCAATTATACGTATAGAGTTTTTAAAGCAGCCAAACAAGCACAGTCATAACCGTAGACGCCAGAACACGAACCGAAATTTGTCGGCTCCTGTTCTAACGCCTACCGGATTGGTTGCGCTTTTTTGCTGCGCGAATAAGCCTTTAAGGAGAAAACATTATGAAAAAACATACGTTGAAAGGATACTCGGGACTAGAAGTAGAAGTTTCTGACGATGTCCTATCAGTTATGGCGTGCGCCAAGCAAGAAGCGAAAATGTTGGGGCACGATCACATAGGCACTGGACACATTTTGCTGGCTATCATGGCAGTCGCGCCTGATAGGTTGGCGGTTAAGAACATGCCTGCTCAACTCAAAGACACAGTAAAAATGCTTATGGGCGAGGGCAGTGGTCAACAGACGAATCCCGAATGTTCTGAAGCAGCAATGTCTTTGCTCTTGTCGAGCGAAGTTGTATACGGCGATCCGGAATATGAACAGACGTCTCGATGCGAGTTGAGGCGGCTCATTCATTCCCTCTATAGGCGAGCGGCGTCCTCCACTGATGACTTTGGACTCGACTGTGCCGGCAAGGCGCTTTATGACACAGAACCTAACCTACAACTGCTCGCTGCGTATGCGCAGTATGAGGATGACGGTGATCTAAACGAGGCTCTTCGCTTGAGTTGGAGTAATCGATTTAGGTTTCTCTGTCAGGTGTTCAAGACGGAGCGTTACGCAAAATTGGACGAGCCGGCTCAAGTGATTGAGTCTCTGGTGAGGCGTTATACGCAGGACGTCAAACACACCAAAAGCTCGATCCAACGGTATGAATCGGAGATTGAAAGTTCCAAGACTCTGCTGGACAAATACCAAGCGCAGCTAAAGGAAACGCAGCGAAAGGTGCGCGAGCTGAACGGCGGAATTTCTTTTCTGGGTGCTATTTGCGAACCCGAGGCGCCTTTGGATCCCGCCGCGAAAGTGTTGATAGACCAAAGGCAGGCTCTTCAGACCGAAGAAGAGCAGTTGCTTGCGAAAATCGGTCGCACTCACAAATGGTTGCAGGATGAACAAGAGCAAAAAGATAGCCAAGAATGCAATCTCATCGCATTGCAGCAGGGAGTCAACGCGCTGAGCAAAGTGCTGAAGTCTTATCGCGATACGACGCAAGCAGCCCTTCAAAAAGCTCAGGCTGAAGCCCGGCAAGTAATGCTTTATGAGCTGAAGGAATTGGGCGAAAAATAAATTGACGTAGGACTAAGAAGAGGGCATGAACACTCGCGTTCATGCCCTCTTTTCTTTGGGAGAAACAAACTATGGATATAGATGGCGCATTCGATAAGAGCATAGCGCAGCGTATTCTAGCGCTTAACAGTAATATTAGAAAGAATCGTGAACGAGTCGCGGAGTTGCATCAAACATTTGCTGACTCGATTGCAAATGCTCGTCTCATTGGTGTTTGGCGCTTTACACTGAGCCTGGCGATACCAGTGATTATTGCCACAATTGGACTGCATACTCACCCTGGTCATGGATTTGAACCTGCCGACTGGCGCAGACTCATATATGCGGCGGTTGTCTTCTACTTCGTCGGAGGCATCGGCACCCGGTTGCGCTGGAGACGAGATATTTCAGGTAGCGATGCTTCTTACGTAGTGAAGGAGTTGTTGATCAAGCACTGCGAAATATTGGATGTCGTCTATCGCGTGGATGATTTGAGCGGAAAAGCATCTGATCTGGATAACGGATTAGTGGTAGATGATCGGGTTGATGTTAGTCCCGCTGATGACCAGTCGCTCAAAAGGCTTGTTGGTTCTTATGACACTTTGTTGTTCGTGGCCTCTATAAAAACACTTACATACAAAGATTGTTCGGCGGACGAAATGCCCGGCGCCCGGTTGCTTGATGACAGCATCGAGAGCAGCAGACGATATCTCAACGAACTGCTTCGTTCGAGACCTTGGCTGAATAAGTACATTCAGTTGCTGCGGCACTAGCTTGAAATCACAGAGGAGAATACCTATGACAGCATCAATAGAAGCAGTGCTGGAAGCTTTCCAGTGCGGCAAGTACCGTGAAGGCGAACAGCAGTTGACTGAGTACATGAAAGAGCGCGGATGCAGTGATCATGTGCGTGGAATTGCCGAGCATGTCGGTCGATCTTTCAACGAGAAGAGCAAGGAGAAGAACGCACTGTTGCAGTTGGATCTGGTGTTTGCACCGAGAAACGCGGAAATGCTTCCCGTTTACGGTGGACTATCGAAGGCAAACACCGCAGAGTTTCGATTGTATTCGTTTAACGAAGATGGCAGCCTAAGAGGCGTCGCGCATGAATTTGTCGTGAGATATCGATTGTTTGTGCCGGCAGCTGGAGCGTCGTCGTGTAGATGTTACCCCAACTAATTACGCTTAACAGCGAAGGAGAATTATCATGCAAGAGAATAATGAAACAGGTTTGCAAGTTGGCGAATTGATCCAATCCGAACGATTTGCCTATGGACGTACAGCCGAGCGCGATGGTAAGGAAATTGTGCTGATTGGCTATAAGGACGAGTTGGATTTGACACGAGCTGAGGCAATTTATAAGGTCGTTTCTGTGACACCACGCCCGCTCGGTTTCAGTGGCAATTTTCGTGGCGACCTTGTTGTTGCACGGCGCATGCTCAGCCTGACAGAAGAAGGTGCTGAAGACATCGAGTTCATTTATGGTGGAAAAGGTGGACGCTCCATTTCTTCGGTGGTTGTTCTACCCGAAGCGGATGATGAAATCGGATTCTCTCCCGAATAAGAGGAGCGCTTGTCATCAGGCTTTATCTGAATCTTGTGGACAGGGCGGCGCCTGTTCCTGTAGTGTGTTTATAAGTGAAGTGCTTTTGCCGCAAGCACCGCCCGTGGTGGAGGAGCACCCAGACGGCGTTCTGTCGAAGTTGGAACCATGTTCAAACTAAGAATTTTAATGTCCGTCGTAACGGCGCTGTGTATAAATCACGGCGCCTGTTTGGCGGACAATACTGCGCCGATACATAAGAAGCTTGAATGCACGGAAGGGCAACCAAATACGACGACGTCTTTGGTTATTCCTGTTGACCGGATGAACTTCCTGAAAGAGTTTCTTGATACTAGCCGACCATACATCGTCATAGCATTTCTCAAGCCGCCGGGCACGCAAGACGGTGGAGCGACAGCCCACGCGGACCAGCTCTTGGAGAAACTGGC
>SBAT01000356.1 GCA_005240105.1 Chloroflexota bacterium | reverse complement strand
TCTTTATGAAGCGTGGGAGCCTTTGTCCCGGGCGGCCATTGCTATGGGCTCGGGCGACGAGGCTTACCGCGCTGCGCTGATGGCGGAAAAGGTAGATAAGACAGCCAGGGCAAAGACAGCTGTGCCACGCGTGCTTATTTGGGCTCAGCAGTACGACAAGGCAGAAACCCTTTTGAAAGACGCTTTGAAGAAGGACGACAAAAACCCTGAAACCCTTGCTCTACTCTCGTTTGCGGAAAAGCAGCTGGGTGAGGTTAAGGCGTCTGAAACTCATAAAAAGGCTGCTGAAGAGCTGGATAAAGACGTGTTTGCCAAGGCAGATTTACCGCCGGCAAAGCCTTGATTTAATCTTTTATCTAAGTAATTTTGTCCATTTTTGTCCAATCTAGAGGGCGCAAGTATAGATCTACTTGAACCCTGTGGTTGACGGTCATGGATGCGGAAGCGGCGAGACCCCAACCACTTTTACTAGAAGGAAATCGTCTGTGTCAGGTGATATCCAAATCGAGACAAAAAAGATAGAGGCCGAAGCCAAGCCGATTTTATTGACTGCTTCGGCGTCTATGGATATTTATCTCCCGACTGAGGTGGTGAAAAAGGAAGCGCCGGCAACAAGTGGCGTTTCCGGATTTGTCCAGGAGATGTATGCTCTGCCCAAAGTGGAAAGCACTGAAGCCAAAAAGACAGAACCGCTATCCCCGGAGGAAAAAAGGTTTCGCGAACAACTCGAAAAGGGTTCCCTGAAAGATCTTCAGTCCATGGCCAAGGACCATAGCAAAACTCTGAACGATTTGCATAGGACGATAGACAGTGTCCACTGTGCCAGTCCGGAAAAAAGGGCAGCCGTATTAAAATCGACGACCGAGAGACTTGCCGCTTTGACGCCGGAAATGTCGGCGCTCCGTTATACTTCGGAATCGAAGAAGACCGCAGCCACCGATTCGATTCAGAAGGGTATAGATAGCGGTAAGATTGATCTTTCCAATACGCCGGCTAAGCTGAAATTTGAAACTCCTGAAGGATCATTCAATGTAAAGTCTTCAGAAAGAAAACTGACTATCAGCACTAGTGAGGGAAAAGTAACTTACTCCTTAAAAGACGGACAAATTGTTGAGCGTAAGGATGGTGTTGAAAGATCGATTGGTAGTGCGGATACTCGTGAATCATATGTGTTTACAGGTGGAACGCTGCAGAAGTTAGATCCAAACGCAGAACCTAACAAGGATGGAATAGGCACTACTCGACCAGTATTTGATCTTGGTGGTGATTCAAAAAGCCTGAAGACAAATATTACGACATCCGGCTCTAACGTCGCGATTGATAGGGCAGGTATGGGACCGAAGATCATGGATTTGCAAGATCGAAACACGAAAGATCGTGCAGATCTGGAGCGAAAGATTCAAGAATTCGATAAGCCTTGTCCAACGGATGGACAAGGATGCCACAGAGAGCAAAAAGACAGCAAAGACAACAAGGACAATACAAACGGACGAAATTGGACTGCGGACATGACTCGTCCAGGCGGAGGGAGTGGACACCCAGGTTCTGAAAGCGGTTCTGCCGGCAGTTCATACGGTGGCAATCCAGCAAGTCGTTCTATCGGCGGGTCTTCGGAGCAAGTCTCTAGCACTAGAAGTCAGCCGGATCAGGTTACGACAAGGCAAGTCGTGCCGAATATAACTATGCCCAGCATCTCTGTCCGTCCGGAGTCTGAAGTCCGTTCGCAGCTAGATGTCCGTCCGATGCCCTTCGCCACGCGAGCGCAAGCGCAGGAAGTCGCACTGCCAAGGAGCATCGATCAGCGCGCATTACTTCCACAGGCTTTTTCTTTTGCCAATGACCGTTCGTTGACAGTGCCAATGTCACAAGCAAGACAAATGGCCCCTGATGCTATTGCTGCTTCTCGCGTGTCTCAGAACTACTACGACATGAAGCCTGCAATGCAGGTGTCGCCACTATCACGGATGGAACAAATTACTCCAGGTCGAGTTGCAGAATTCTCTAGGCTGCAAGCACCGCTATCACAAGCGTCTCAGCATAACTACCAAAGCCTTCTCAATAATCCGAGCAACTCGTTGACCAAACAACTGTCAGTACCAAATTTGCAACAACAACCGTTCAATTCCCTTGCCAGACCAAATGTCTTGGGTGGAAACCCGTTAGTGAATGTGTTTAGGGTTGCTCCTGGTAATTTGAATAAGACAGCCAACGGTTCTTTAAACAGCTTCGGAAAATCTTTGCAAGAAGTGAAAGACCCAACAGTCAAAGCCGTCGGAAAGAATTTTGGTGGCAGTTCAATTAATCATTTCACTGGGCAGTCTACAGGACGACGTTTGGCGGATTTGATCTCTGACAAGGCTCCTGGAGCCCACTCGTCGGTCACCGACAAATGGACACCTGTCAAAGCTGTTTCGGGCGGCAGTGCAGCTGGTGGTGATGTTGGTCCATTCATTCCAATTTCAGGACGAATTGGTGGAGCAGGCTCCGGTGTAGGCGCCAGAGGTGAAGGCACCAAAGGCTTTGGCACAAAGCCGGATGGCAGAAAAGCCATTGAAGGTACAAGAGTCCAGGGTGGCAGTAACTTTGCTGATGGTGGCAAGAGAGTAGAAGGCGTCAAGAATGTTGAGGGCGTCAAGTCAAATGGCGGCAGCTCGATTGCCGATGGTGGCAAGAGAGTGGAAGGTGTCAAGAATTTCGATGGCACCAAATCAAATGGTGGCAGCTCGATAGCTGATGGTGGCAAGAGAGTGGAAGGTGTCAAGAATGTCGATGGCACCAAATCAAATGGTGGCAGCTCGATAGCCGATGGTGGTAAGAGAGTGGAAGGTGTTAAGAATGTTGAGGGTGTCAAGTCAAATGGTGGCAGCTCGATAGCGGATGGTGGCAAGGGTGTAGATGGTATTAAGAATGTCGAGGGCACCAAATCAAATGGTGGTAGCTCGATTGTTGATGGTGGCAGAAGAGTAGGTGGCAATACCAATGGTGCTTCTGCCGGTGTAATTGGTGATAGCAGCGTGACTCCGGCAGCAGTGATAGTGGGGCAATCGGTCGGTGTCGGTGGTTCTGTCAAAGATGGCAAAGTAACAAGAGACGACAAAGAAGGACAACAGACTCAGGGTGAGAGCCAAGCTTCTGGACAAAAGGATCCCGGCTTTGGTTATACGCCACGCCGCAGCCCATATACCGTCAAGCAAGGTGAAACACTAGAGTCAATTGCCAGACAGCGTTGGGGCGACGAGCGTTTAGCTGAGCTTATTAGGACGATTAACCTTCATCGTCTTAATGTCGCCATGGAAAGCGGCAAAGCTGTCCTGAAACTCAGTGCTGGAGACATTCTCTGGCTTCCCAGCCCAATTGAAGCCGAGCGCTTCAAGAAAGTCTGCGACATTAAAGGTGATGGACAAAGGACGCTGACAGTGGGGTATTCCGTATAGGAGACTAGCCAGTTGGAGCTTAAAGTTAGCTTAATAGCTCTCTCTCTGGCGAGGTTTTGAATATGTTGGAAAATCGGGTGAAAGAAACCGGCTGCGATTACAAGGCGAATGAACCGGATCGATTGAGCCAGCAAGCCTGGGAACCAAGCATTGTGGCTGATGCTAAAGGCGCCAACGTTAGAAGTAATGATGCGCACACAAAACTGTCCAATGCGAAAAAGACTGAAGCTTTTAAGGAGCACGTGCAAATCAATGACAGATGTTCACTCGATATTTATGAGAAGCACTGGGAACTGACCATGCCTAAGGTAACTATTCCGTTTTCAAAGAGTGGATATACGTTGAACAACAAGGGGGAAGTTGAGATTTTCGGCATAATTGGAAAAGAAAAATCCACAACCGACAAACTAATCATGGACTATAGAGGCTTTTGGACTATGAAGGACGAACAGGGTGGACAGGTGACAATAATTGACGAGGGTAGCGTCAAGGAAGCATTGGATCCCAAACATCCCGGACAGCTAACGATGGTCAAGAAAAAGGAATTCTCTAATGGGACAGTAGTCCGCATTGAGCCAGATGGACGCATGACCTTAACTCGTGATCAAGACCACCAGTTTAAGAGCAGAGCGGGTACTCCTGAATATTCCAAAGAAGAAGAGGCTAATAAGTTAACTGTTGAATTTGGCAAGAATGGCGTAACCAAGGTTGTTGATCGAAGCAAAACTTGGCCAATTAAGTGAGAACGTCTGGCACTTCTATTTGTTGCATGCAGACACCCGGTCCATGATGGGGCGTAAGCAGGCAAAATTTTGAGCTGCCACACTTGCACTCATTGCACTTATCAATTGTAGGATTGCCGTAAGGACCGTTGCGCTGTGGCAGGGTAGGACCGTAGAGACCAAGCACAGGAGTCCCTACTGCAACTGCTAAATGTGCCGGACCTGTGTCGGCGGAGATGACCGAGGTGCATGAAGCAAGGATTGAAGCTGTTTCGGGCAGTGATAAAGTGCCTGCAAGCGAAAGGACTTTGCCATTGAAAGCATCGGAAATCTTCTGACAGATTTCCATGTCTTCTTTGCCGCCGATTAGGATCGGATAAATAGTTGTGTCGGACTTCATCTTCTCGATTAGCTGAATCCATTTATCAATTGGCCAGGCTCTGTGTGGACGGAAAATGCCGACAGAAGGTACAAGGGCGATTAGCCGTTTGCCTTCCTGTTTGGCTCTGTATGCCGGTTCTGAAATTGTTTGTAGCAGAGACAGGTCGGGCTTGAGTGTTGGATACTTGTTTTTGCGTTCCGGTAATTGCAGGGGAGCGATAGTGGAAAACATGCTGTCCACTATATGCAAATCAGTGCGCTTTTTGAATTGCGACTTGTTGTGAGTAAGTACCGGTGCCTTGTTGAAGAGGGTAATTAATTTGGTGCGCGTGGAGCCGACCAGATCGACAATTAAATCGGCATTGAGCTCGTTTAGCTGCCGGCGCTGGGCAAGTATTCCTGCCTTTCGATCAAATGGTGCCAGGGCATCAATAGATGTGCAGAGTTTAAGCAGTCCGAACAGGCTCTCGTGAGTCCAGTATGTCAAGCGAGCATCTGGAAAGTTGTCTTTGAGCGCGGCTGCGACTGGCGTCCCGAACATGGCGTCGCCTATAGCGGCTGGATGTATGATCGCTATATTTCTGTATTGATGTGCCATTGCCGGTTTCGCCTGAGTTCGTCCTTCAGCGGCCGCGCGGGGGCTTGCCTGGTCATGAAAGTGGCTGCTGATGAGCTATTAGTGTACCCGGTAAGTTATGGAAGGGGGTAAATCCTAATGGGGCGCTTGGTTTTACGTTGTTTTTGACTTATCATGGTTAAATGTTATTGATACCAGTCAATGGTAGGCTTGAGTTAATTGACCGAACTAATGGCTAATTCGAGGCAGAAGGGCACCCAGCGTAGATGACTGAAGAGATCTATTTCGTATTGGGTTGGCAGCAGCCGTCCGGCAAGGTGGCTATTCTCTGCCGGTCGCGTGGCACGAGCCCTGGCCCGGCTTATTGCTGGTCTAAGCGCGAAGCCATTCAGTTAAGAACGAAACTGGCTAATGACAGGCGCGGTGAAGACAACCCGAAAGCCAGACGTATTATTCGCAATCTTTTGGTTTACAAGTACCTGCTCAGGCACCCTCTGCCGTGGAGACCGGGTGACTTGTGGGTTTACACCGAACAGGACTACCTCGAGCCCGTGGAAGCCCGTCTGGCTTAAGCGGCTTAGGATAGATTCAGGCTTTGTCATTGCGGGCGCCTTTACTGGGTCATTGCGTCATGCTTTTTGACTTTGTCATTCCGAACGGGAGGGAGGAATCTTCCCCATGTTTCCAACGTTCGTGTTTAAGAACCACGGGCATGGTTCCAATCGCCAAGTAATCCACTAACTTAGGAGCTAAGCCGTATCGTCGCTTCGTTTCCAACTTAGTGGATACGACGTTGCGCGGAAACGTAATCATCTTTCCTAATGCGAACTTTGTTTCGATACGGAAGATTTCTCGCTATCGCTCGAAATGACAAAGTCTTACAAGTTTGGACTGACAAAAGGAAGGCGCTCGGGTTGACAAAGGAGTACATGTCTTTGAAGCGTCTAGTTAACCGACTCCAACACATCTTGCAGCGTGTTGTAGCCGGACAAGCTTTTCACGATGCTCATCGGCGGTAGCGCCTGCAAGATGGAGCGGCCGTAGTGTTTGGTCGTCAGGCGGGGATCGAGTATGGCTACCATGCCGGTGTCGGTCGATGTGCGGATTAGACGGCCGACGCCTTGCTTTAGGCGCATGGTGGCATGCGGCAATGCCAGGTCGCCGAACCAGGTGTTTTGTCCGTCTTTTTGGAGAGCCTCGCAGCGTGCTTCGTAAACAGGATCGTCGGGAGCTTGAAAGGGGATGCGATCGATAATTACGCAGCTTAGCTGGTCGCCATCAACTGATACGCCTTCCCAAAAACTTGCGGTACCAAACAAAACTGCTTGTGGTGTTTCGCGGAACCAATCCAGTAATTTTTTTCGCGGCACATCACCTTGCTTTTTGCAGGGGAATGGCAAGCGATCATTGAGGATGTTGAAAGCGTTATTCATTGCTGAATAGCTGGTGAACAAGACAAAAGCCCGGCCATCACTAAGTTGTAGTATTTTTTCAATTTCGTCAGCGGCTTTGAAAACAAATTCCGGATGATTAGGCTCAGGCAATTTGCCTGGAAGATAAAGTACTGATTGCTGACGATAATCAAATGGACTAGATACTTTGTCTTGCACAACTCCTTCCGGAGCGCCAACTTGTCTCTTGAAGAAAGCGAAGGGATCGGTACCGCCAGTTGCCAGTGTTGCCGACATCCAAACAGATGATACTAATCCGGACTTTTGAAAGATCTCTTTGCGCAATTTGTCTGATACATCAAGCGGAGCCGCAACCAGGTCCAGCCTGCTTTTCTTGAAGTCACGCTCTGCCCACACTACATATCTTGGGTTCGGCTCAATCAATAGATCTAGACAGTGCAGATATCCATTGATTGTTGAAACAAGCCCGTTTGCTTTTAGCTTGGCCTTTTCTCGAGCCATGTCCACATCTAGAATGTTTTCAAAATCTGCCTTTTCCAACCAGGTTTTAAGTGTTGTAAGCGTTTCATGTAAATATTGCGCACCGTCGACGCTTTCACGGAATCTGGTTTTTAAGCCCTTACACAGTTGTTCCAAATTGATGAAAAAGCCTTCTGCTTCCATTTCCAAGTCTTTGACAATTTGAATCGGTGCTTGCAGCTTGTTGACTGATGTACTGCAAAGGATTTTTATACCGCGATTGCTGATTGCTTTTGAGAAGGCATTGGTTGCAATTGTGGGTAAATGCTGAGCTTCATCCACGATCAAGTAATCGTACTCCGGCAAAATACTGCCTCCGGAATTAGCATCAGCCAATAAGAGTGCATGGTTTACGACCAGCAGATGCGCATCTTTAGCAAATGCTCTAGCTCGGAAATAGTAACAATCGTTGACTGATGGACACCTATCGCGCAGACAATCGTCGGAATCAGAATTTATTTCCATCCAGGTGTCTCGCGCCGGTACAAATTCTAATTCGGATATATCGCCTGTGGTTGTGTCATTTGCCCAGTCTTCAATGCGCTCATCGACAGAAGCTTCCTTCAAGTAATCCTCAAAGCGGCGAATTCCCAGGTAATTGCCGCGCCCTTTAACCAGTGTCGCGCGTACTTCAAACGGCAATATGGCTTGCAGGCTGGGGATGTCCTTGTTGATGTATTGTTCTTGTAGGGCAATGGTGGCAGTCGATATGACTACACGCTTTCCGGAAAGAATTGCCGGCACAAGGGCAGCTAGACTTTTGCCTGTGCCAGTGCCTGCTTCGAAGATGCCCACTTCGCCGGCACTGAAGCCACGGTCGATCAGGTGCGCCAATTTCAATTGTTCAGAACGATATTCATATCCGGGCAAATGCTCGGATAACAGAGAGAAGACATCCTCTACAGTTAGATGACTGTCCTTAGTCCTGTCCGAATCGACCAACACCTACATGTTACTGTTGGCGCGAGTGGCAACTTGAATGCGGATTGGACGGTAATGCGGAAGCTTCACTGTTTGTCCTAATTCCAAAACGTCAGCACTGCGCATGCCATTATGCTTGCAGATGGTGTCCAATAAACGGGGGCTGACACGCTTGTATGTTTTGTAAACAATACCGGCCAATGTGTCGCCGTTTTGCACAACGTAAGTTGGTTGGGTTGGAATAATCAATTCAGGAATGACGTCTTCGTTAGGCTTGCTGGCAACTACCGGAGCTGCTTGAGGCTTTTGAGCCATAAACGGAGCCACGGTAATTGGAGCCGGTTGTGCTTGTGGGGCAGGAGCCGCAGTTCTGTTGGTTGATGTTGCCACAACAATTTTCTTGCTGGCAGGAGTTGCTGTTTGAGCCACCGTTGGAGTCTCATTATGATTGAAGAGAGACATTGTCCAGACGACAATCAACGAGACGGCTGCTCCGGCCATGAAACCAACTGTCAGGTACATACTGGCTGAACGCTTAGCCGGTGGAAGAAATTCATTGTGGTGCATGCTTGCCTGATGATTCCCAGGCCAGAGGGTTTCCAATTCGGCTGATTTGTTGCCGAGTGTTGAATCATCATATGCGGGAGGATAGCTGCTTGCGTATTCGTTTGGTTTTACCAATTGGTCATCCTCGCGGTAGCGTTCGTAGAAGCGCTCTGAACGCGCAGGAGCGGTCACGTAAGAGTTTTTCACCGAGGTGTATGGTTCGCGTATGAATTCCGGCAGAGAATCGAAATCAATTTTTTCGCGCTCTGTTTTTTCTGTATCGCAGTTGATCACCATTAAGTCTCCCGACATACGAAAGGCACAGCCTGTGCCGATAAATGGGCTAATAACCCGCCTGACATATTATTAGGAATTGTCAGAGTAAAGTCAAATTTATTAACTGCGCTTTAGGATCGACTGCATATCTCGCATAGCCTCAGTGGTGCTACTGTTGGCGCTATGGTGAATAAGTGCGTAGATTAAGCTAGTAAAGCAAGACATTAATTATTGACAACTTTTGGTGACAGCGCCCACAGCTTTGATGGATTCGCTCGTGCCAGTCATTATCAGCGTCGCTTGATTGGGCTTGAAATTATTGTGAATGAACTTGCCTACAGTCTCCACATTTGCTGAACGAATGGTGGCCAGCAAGAGGCTGACAAAGTTTGGTTCACAGTCTTGAATGAGGCTTTCACAAATTGTTGAGGCTATGGTGGACATGCTGCTCATTGAACGCACAGGAATTGATCCCAGTAAGTATCTTTTGCACTCGCTCAATTCCAATGGACTAAGTGGACCTTTGGAGAAAGCATCAATTTCAGTTTTGATTGTTGATACCAATTGCGCGGCAGCTTGTGAAGGCACAGACACCGACAATGACCAGGCAGTGGCATTAGACAATGGATCTAATTTGGACTCTAAAGTACCGGAGTTGACGATTTGTCCAAGTTTTGTGTCTTTGCTCAAGGCCAACACCAATCGTGATACCAGTGGGTGACTGGCTAGTGCACAATCAGCAAGAAGCAAGTAAGGATAATCGCTATTGCCTTCCGAGAATTCCAAAAGTTTAGCAAGACAAATTCGTGCTTCGTCTTTGTCATTGGTGGGAATGGTTGTCCTCAGCACGCGGCGACTGGCAGGTTTTACCAGAGGCTTTGCGGAAGACTTCGCCGGTGTCCACGACTGGAAAGCCTTTTCCGCTAAGCTGCTCGCTTCTTCAAGTGTTGTATCGCCAACAAAAACAATAACTGTTTGATTGGGTGCGATGTGCTCTTTGTGGAAGGATCTTACATCCGCCGCTCTAAAAGTTGGGATAGCACGGACCAGAGATAACGGATCTTCAGGGTAGTATGCGGAATTGGCGGCGATCAAATTGCGCATGGCGGTGCGCTCGATGCGAGACGGCAGCGAACCTTCATTTTGGCGGACAAGTCCAATAACTTCCTGCTTCGCCTTTTCTATATCGAGCTCATTAAGCGTTGGTGCAGCAAGTGATTCCGACACGACCGCTAGTTGAGCTGCGAGGTTGTTGGAAAGACAGACTGTCTCAAATTCAATGGTTTCTGTTTGGCAATCAAAACGCAGCATTGAGCTTGGCGGCAGACCAAGATCTTCTTGTATTATCCGCAGTTGCTGTTGGTTGTGCTTGATACTGCCGTAGTTGAGAGCCTCGGCTACAACTGCAGCTAATCCTTTCTTGTTGTTGGGATCATAGACTTCACCGGCGCGAATCGCGCCCCGCATTTGAACAATCGGGCTTATATGACTTTCGAGTACGGCAATACGCAGACC
>SBAT01000439.1 GCA_005240105.1 Chloroflexota bacterium | reverse complement strand
CCGGCAGAAGATTTATGCTGAGGAATTTACCAGGATTCCAGTAAAGTGATGCCTGCAGACTTGCCGGACCAGACAGTCCTGTGTGTGTAAATAGAATGTTCTCGCGAAACGCAGATCCATTAGCCGATACAATAGTATCAATCGAAACACCGGATAGCTCGGTCATTTCCTTCACATCTTCATCGGCAAAGTTGAATCCATCTAAGGCTGGTCTGGTTTCTACAATTTTCAAACCAAACTGTCGTGCTATGTCATAACCAAAACCAGTCGCTCCAATTTGTGGAATTGAAAGTCCACCTGTGGCAATGACGAGCGACTCTGAAGTATACGTACCCTTGCTCGTTGATACAACAAAGTACTCTTCTTTCTTGACGCTCTCCACCTTGCAGTCAAGTTGAAAACGAGCACCAGCTTCCTCGCATTCGTCAATAAGCATGTCAGTTATGTTTTGTGCGGAACCGTCACAAAAAAGCTGACCCAATTTCTTCTCGTGGAAAGGAATACGATGTTTCTTTACTAGTGCAATAAAGTCGCTGGGAGAATAGCGTGATAGTGCTGACTTGCAGAAGTGCGGGTTTTGCGAAACAAATGATTCAGGTTTTGTATTGATGTTGGTAAAGTTGCAGCGCCCACCACCTGATATGAATATCTTCTTGCCGATTTTCTCTGCGTGATCAATGAGCAGGACTTTCCTGCCGCGCTGACCAGCGTGAACAGCACACATCATGCCGGCAGCTCCGGCTCCAATAATAACTACATCAAATTGCATTGACTGGTTCTTCACTAGGTTTCATTTTAGCTTTTACTTTATTCAGGAAAAGTAGTTTGTCTATATATTCTTGGGACTGTGAAGGCGGTAATAAGTCCAGCAGTCGATCAACGACTTGTTGTTGCAGTTCGTATTCACCGTGATAATTAATGTGTTTATCAAGTTGTTTTAGCCAGAAAATTAGACCATTGGTGTGCTTGTCGAATTCGGGTGTTTCATAGATCGATATTATGTCTTGCAATTGATATTTCCTATTCTGCCAGGCACCTTCTTGCAAGGAGTACTTTTGCGTCTTCTCAATTTGTTGACAGCGTACCAGAAATGGCAGTGCTTCTTTATATCGTTCTTCGGTTAGAAGAAAACCCCCAAGTCTGTCCAAGTTGTATCTGGTTTCATTAGATACTTCACCATAGAGAAGTTTGGACAGGGTTGTAGAGTCGCGCATATATTTCTCTACTTGTCCATATTCTCTTTTATCCATCAGGCAATCGATGAGAATGTCCAATGCTACCAAGGTCTCAGAGTTAGGTGATTCCATTGACTCTTGAAGCGCCATTCGGGCATAGTGTTCGCGTTTTTCTGGATTGTTATTTGTCTCATGCCATTTTGATAGGTCATTTAGCCTGCGTACGTATAAGGGTTTTGATTTTGTGGATAGTCGTGCTATATATGGAATGAAGTGTGATTTAATCTCAGCTTCATCAAATTTGCCAATGGCCAGATCTCGTACTGTTTCGTATGGAGTGCTTTCTGACATCTTCAACAAAAAGTCCAGTTGCTTATTGCGATCTGTTCGACACATTCTATAGCCCGCATCAAGAAGCGGGATTGGATCCGTGGCGTATTTGGCGAGGTTAACCAGTTTTTGAGCTTGTTTTGGTCCTCCTAAATACGCAAGAACTTGTAGTCTATGATTGTGTAGCATGGGATCTTCATTAATGTCTCTGGCTGCGATACTATTCATTAGATCGTCAATTACTTGGGACGTATGCTTCTCTTCGAGCAGATCTGCGCGTTTTAGGAATTGATTACGGTGAAGACTGACTTTTGCCTGTGGGATGGCGGTAAGTGTAGCTTTCAACGCTTTTGCCAATATTGCCAATCGCACTGGTGCATACTCTGCCGCACTTAGTAGTTTGTCTGGCGAAGGATCCAGTAATTCTTCACCAAAGTGCACCGCAAAGTTTTCATATTCGTTTTTGGTGGCATAGTCCCTTGCGTTTTCTCCCTGTTTGCTCAAAGCTTTTTCTAGAGCACAGGCACTAGCATATGCAACATATGCATCTTCAAATTTAAAATGTACTAGATGGGCAAACTCATGGTTGGTGTTTAGGCGCAGTAAGGCAGGTCTATCCGGGTGCATGTAGTAGTTGAGATGTCCTTCTGAGTTAGCGTCAGCGATTGCATAACCAAACTTGCCTGGACCAGCTTTTAGGTCCTGTGGGCTTCTCTCATCGTGAAGGTAAATACTCTCAATGAGCTGACTGTTTGGCAATGCGTCCAGACATGGAATGAGATCTTCCGGTAAAGCACGCTCATTCATGCGTCGTATCATTAGATCTAGATGATCGTATCGGTAGTTGAAGCCGAATAGACTAGCTTCGCCTCCTGATTCCCTAATTATTCGCAACTCGCGCATGTAGTTCAAAATATTGTTGTATTCGGTCGGAACTCCAATAATCAAGTTGTGGTCTTTTGGCATATACACAACAAAATCGCTCATTTGTTGAAGAACATCATTCGTTTTCAGATCATAAACTTGCATGAATCGTTTACTTTGAATTTGCTTGTCAAAACGGCTGAATTTGCCAATAGTTGATTCGTTCAGTATTGGTTTAATTGCTATTGAACCTAAATCTGTCTTCGTCAGACACATGCTGCAACTATCATGTTTGCTTGTATCGTTGCCAGGTTCGAGTTCGGTGGACCTTTCTATTGTGCGCTTGAAGGAAGGAACTTTCTTAACCGGTGGACCCGCGTTCATTTTGTTGTAGGACAACAATGCTTCATGCTCTGCTTGACGGCCGCCAGGGATTGCGGCGATGGAATCAATTGCGCCTTGCAGAAGTGCAGATTGTCCAATTTTCCAGTAGTCTAGTTTTAGCGGATCGAATTGTTGCAGTTCTTCTGTTTGGCGAAACACTTCTTGTGCGGCGCCGTTGGACATGCCGAATCCTGAGCCCGTAAGGACAGTTGATAGCATGGGACTTTTGGCTACAGCATTACCTGTCACTCGGTTGGTGCACTTCAACAATCCATGTGTGGCAACACCGGCAAAGATATCTGTGCCGATTGAGGCAGTGCTGGCGGCCCAAATGCTGCCTGAGCGATTCGCGTCGAATTTGTCATTTTCATCGACCCAGGTTGATCTGGTTAGTCCTACGGAAGGAATTCGTGACAAGAACCCTAACTTGGCTGCGTTATAGGGGATATTCAATGCGCCGCCGAAGAACTTGATGTTTGAATCGACCATTGCTGTTTTGCGAAATATGTAAGTCAGGGCGGCGCCTTTTGTTGCGCCAAGGCTTAAGTCGAGCAATTGATGTTGTTTGTCTTCGGGCTTCCATTCATCTAGGGCTTGTGTAGCAATTGTTGAGATGAGTCCTGTTTTGCCGCGCATAAACATGGCGGCGGTTTTGAGACCTTCTTTCAGATAGTCTCGTGAATTTTCGCGGAAGTCGGCTAGGTCCTTGGTTGTTTTTTGATTTTGCTTTTGATCGGCACTGTGCGTAAAGAGTTCAACGGGCGTAGTAAGTCCATGTAGGATCGAATCGGAAATGCCGGCTAAGGCGCTTTCAGGCTGGTGATATTTGCTTTTGTCGGAAGATTCGGTAGCCATTTTAACTCGAGGCAATGCCTGGCTGCCGAATAGATGTCGGCGCCACTATCTATATTTAGGAAGAAGAATATAGCCCTAAACCATTGCGTCCTCAATGGGGCGATTCCCATGGAAAACTTAAATTCTATGGTTTGCTGTGAGGCTGGAAAGCTAGGAAGGGCTTGCCTTGCCAGAACGCGGACCAGATATTTAAGGGTCCAGCGGGATTTAATTTGAGTTGGATGCGGCCGTCGGAGGCTTTGGCGGACTCGATGGTTGAGTTGTAGATCCAGCTCCAGTCGACGGAGCAGACGGCTTCGGAGGACTTGGGGAGTTGGTCGGCGGGGATGAGTGTGACGTCGACACCTGGATCGGACACGGTGCCTGTCGGGGATACGGAGAGACCTTGTCCGTCGTTGAATTCGATGGTGAAGGAGCTGAGGCTGCTGGAGGCCGACTTGATGGATTTGCCGGTTAGGTGTTGGATGGTTTCGGGGGGCATGGGTTTACTTGTTCCTTGTTGTTGAACGCGGACTTTGGACATTTGCGGAAGATTTCTCGACTTCGGCGCAAAGCGCCTTCGCTCGAAATGACAAAGGGGGGT
>SBAT01000373.1 GCA_005240105.1 Chloroflexota bacterium | reverse complement strand
GAACGAAAATCTCCCCGACTCAAATTCCTATTTTACATCGCTGTATTTTCAACAGCTTCTAGGACACCATCTGAGAAAAGAGCCTACTGTTACTAACTTTGCTTTGCCCGGTGGCATGGCCGCAGACGCTTACGTCGTTGCTTCAAAACTCCTTCAGCATGGCAAACATCCAAAAGTAATCATTTATGAAATAGCTGCCCGCGACATGATCGATAACTTGCTGCCACTGGGAGCCGGCTGCCTCGGAGGAGCTCTAAATACTTCGAATTTTATTGCGGTTGACGAATTAAGTTGGGGGGCAAAATGGCTCAGAGACCTCAATCGATTAGGCGAACATCCTTCACTTGAATCCCTAGGTAATTTCTATGTCTCATCGATTTGGAACTATTACAAAACAAAGAGTATCGTAAGAGACTGGCTCGTAGTTTTTGGCTGTCAACTCTTCAATCGCGAGCCCAGCTTGTATGCCGCTGTACATGCATCAAGTCATGCAGAACTACTTTGCGGAAATCCAACTTTCGATGACGATATAAAACACTACGTCAGCCGCTACAATCCACCCAATTTCAAGCAATTTGCTCTTCAAAAAGAAGAGCTGAGAAAACTGGCTGAATTATGCAAACAAGCCAACATCAAATTGGTTCTCGTCAATATGCCAATTAGCACTTACAACAAGGCATTGATAAACACTGAACTATACCAGTCCTATATGAAGGAACTAATAGACTTAAGTGAGTCCGGGGGCTGCCGGTTAATACAATTAGACATTTGCGACTTTCACAAACAGGACTACAAGGACTCCGCACATCTCAATGCGCGAGGCGGAAAGAAATTCCAAGAAAAACTGGTCGAGCAACTAGCTCAGACTGGTACGCTAAAACCAATCAATTAACACACACGCAGCATCCGCATCTTTTCCAACACAGTTGTTGGAAATAGTGGTGTTAGAAATCGCCGTTTTGTCATTTTCCAACAGGCGTGTTGGAAAATGCTGCCATCATATACGCCACCACCTTAACCACATTCAATTTTCTTTCCATAAAACCTACACACTGCATACATATAGTCGATCTCAGAGGAAAGCAATTCAATCTGAGGCAGCGACTACCATGTATGACGAAGGAACAATTACAACACTAACGACACCCAACGACAACTCCACAGAACCCCAAACTCTAGCGGAATGGCGAGACCGCTATTCCGCCGTCCCCTACCACGAAGCCGACTGGGAACTTCTAAAAGAGTTAGCCATCAAAGAAAACAAAAGCTTTCGATGTATAGCAAAAGAATTCCAAATTGCGCGAAACACAATTCGCAAATACGTAAACGGAAATGGAAAACTAAATCGACGACCACAACCGGTTCGAGATCAATGGCGAGACACCGTCAAACAAATTTGGGCATACCACTCAGCAAACACTGACAATTCCCAAATCACGGCGCAGTGGATTTTCACTCTACTCGTTGAGAAGCACGGCTATCGAGGTTCCGAAAGAACAATCAGAACATTGATACTAGAACTGAAGGAAAACCAAAACGGCGAGGATTCAAATAAGTGACTACTATCACCGACTCTTCGACCTGAGCTCGTCGCAGCCACCGCTTGACTTCATGGATCCTAATTGAACAAACAAATCACCCGGCTTTTTTTGTTCAATTAGATTAAAAAAGATATAGAATACGCCAAGTAAGCAATATCCTATGGATATGCCATCAGTCTCCGACTAAGTAAATTCACCGCATCTAGAATTCTTGAGTTTAGTCATTATGCTCGAACCGTTCGTAACCATCAATCGGCTAAAATCCGGAATGAGAACATCGCTGCATTGCACATTAGCGTGGTGCTTAGTCATGCTAGTTGGCATTGATATGGGACTATGGTTATTCTCACGAGCTGAAAGACCAGTCTTAGACGATGGACCAAGATTATCGGCTATGAAAGAATTTTTTATCAGCAACAGCAAGCCAGATATCGTCCTGCTTGGCTCATCGCTTGCCTTTGCAGCCAGCTATTTTTGCGATGCTACTTATGTATTGAAGCAAGATACAACATCTAGTCCTGATTCAAATGCCTACCTAAAGTCAATGTATTTCCAACACCTCTTGGGACACAACCTGGCAAAAGAGCCCCAAGTAGCTAATTTTGGTTTTCCTGGCGGAATGGCTGCAGATGCCAATGTAATAGCTTCGACGCTTCTTCAATGCGGAAAACATCCACGGTTGCTAATTTATGAAATGTCCCCCCGGGACATGATTGACAATTTGGTACCACTCGGTAGCGGCAGTCTCGGTGGAGCACTAGATCATCGCTCTGGGACACACGATATCGCTACACCACATTTAATTGCTGATTCATCTTGGGGTGGTTTATGGCTTAGGGATTTGAATAGATTAGGTGAACATCCGTCCCTTAACACGCTGACAAATTTCTATATCTCGTCAGTTTGGCGATTTTATAAGACAAAGACTAACGTAAAGGATTGGTTAGTTGCTACTTGCTGCCAGTTGCTCAATCGCGAACCCACCCTATATGCCGCCGTTAACGCCTCAAGCATTACCAAATTATATTGTGGCGATCCACTCTTCGATCACGACATAGCGAATTATGCCACACGCTACAATCCTCCCAATTTCAAACAGTTTGCCCTACAAAAAGAACAGCTAAAAAAACTGTCCGAATTATGCGTTGCGGCAAACATAAAACTGGTTATCGTAAACATGCCAATTAGTCCCAATAACAAAGCCTTGATAAACACGGCGATATATCAACAATACACGAATGAGCTGTCAGCATTAACAAAGTCTCGCGGGTGTGACTTCATAGAGTTGGACGATGGCAATATTTTTCAAGCACAAGACTATCGCGACTCCATACACCTGAATGCTCAGGGTGGAAAGAAGTTTCAGGAAAGACTCGTTGAGAAGCTAGCTCTATCCGGCTCACTGAAACAATTCTATTAAATTAGAAACTTTGCACATTCGGAAGAACAGCGAGACCGCTATTCCTAAAAATGGAAGAAGAGTTTTGACCACAGCCCAGAAAGATGAGCAACAATTCAGCTTGCGTCCGGCAGCACCCGGAGTCCTCAAACTAACTTCTTGTTTATGCAGAATATACTCTGCGCTAACATAGAGTATATTCTGCTAAGCTACTTTACTTAGATTGATTAGGATTTCCCAAAAGGTGTAGCTTGTGGTCAATCAACCTCTAGTCTCGGTGATCATGCCGTTCTACAACGGGCATACGCATATTGCCGAATCAGTCACTAGTGTTCTGGCACAGACATATAAGAATTTTGAGCTAGTCATTGTCAATGACGGTTCCCATACTCCGACGCCTCAAGAAATTTTGAGCAATCTCGATTGTTCAAAAATAACATTCATCGACCATGGAATTAACAAGGGACTAGCAGCTGCTCGCAACACTGCTTTTGCCCAAGCTAATGGCGAGTTCATCGTTCCTTTAGATTGTGACGACCGCATTGCACCAACCTTTATCGAAGAAACCGCACAAGTACTATCCAGTGATTCGCAAGTTGATGCCGTTTACACACAAGTGCAAATCTTTGGCGACCTTAACCTCACCTGGATTCCTGAAGCGACTATGACTAATCTCATGGCTGGACTGCCCATTCCCAGTACCACCCTGTTCCGCAGGCACATATTTGATCTAGTCGGCGGCTTTAACACCAGAATTCGCTATGTTCCGGATTGCGACTTCTGGTTGCGCGTACTGAGCAAGGACGGCAAATTACGTCGAATAGAAAAGCTTCTGTACCATTACCGGAAGCATGCAAATAGTCTCTCTGAATTAGGTAAGTTCACTGAAGTTGTCGTTCTTGCCGAGGCCAATAAACAACTATACTTTGACAATCTAACTGCCGTACTGGCAGCCGGTGAGCATAAGTACTACGAACTAAAAGCGGAATATGCGAAGTTAGAAACCGGTTACCGACAGTTAGACGAAGGCTACAAGGATCTCCTTCGTCGCTATGATGAAACAGTTGCTCAATTACAAAAGAGAAGCATCCGTCATCAACTAGGCAAGCTAACTCAGTTTACCGGCAATTTAAACAAGTAGGCTGGTTTCTGTATCTAACGTTTCCATTGGATAAACGAACGGCAACTTGCTCAAAATACCGTCACAGATTACATCCAACCCTAAGTCAGAGCCAACATCAAAACTTTTAAGTGGTTGTTCCGGAATTTTATAAAGTGCATTCCTGAACGGCTGCGTTTCAATGATACCCAAGGGAATCATTTGTCGCAGATAAAAGTGGTAGGCATACTTAAGTGCCCGCTTTCGTACATCATCGGCAACTTTCATTTTAAACGGCAAATCATCCAGAACAGTTTTATATTCTTGGGGAGTAGAGACAGCCGCGCACAGACCTTTTGATCTGATCCAAGCTTCGCCGGCCGCTATTACCGGCAGTCCCATGCATACCATTTCCAATCCAGCAGTGGTGCCGTATATCAAAACGGCGTTGCAATTTAGCATAGCCTTGTAAGTGTTGATAGTGCTGGTTGCTAGAATGACAAAAACATTTTTCGGCAAGCGGGGAAAATGCTTCTTTATTTCATCACTTACAGATTGGCGTGATTTGATCCACGAGTCGTGCTCTGAGGGGTGGATGCGGATCAATAGCTGAATATCTTCTCTGCCTTCAAAATAGCGGATTGTGTACTTAATCCAGTCTATTTGGCTCTCGAAGGCATTGGATGGATAACAAAGTTGCCCGTCCCATAGCACATTGGTCAAAAGACCTACAACGGGTTTCGACAGGTCTAAACCAATTTCTTTAGCAATGTCGGCAGGTTCTGTGTTTTCCCCTTGCGTAATTACCTTTAACCAGTCGAATCTTCCCGACCATCGGCCGCTCAAATACTTGGAAATGCGCTCTTCCATGCGATCGTTCCAGGGAAGACTTTCCCAGCATTCTGTCGGTTCGTTCATATATGAGTGGATATGAGTTTCCGAATGGCAAACATTGAAACAGTTGGTGCGATAACCAACATCCCACGCAACCACATGTCTATTTTGATTCTTCGCCACTGCCACCACGCCACCTTGCGGTACGTAAATGCCTTGGTTGGAAACGATGTGCTCAAACTGCTCTTGCTCATACAATCGTTGAAGAGCCCAAGTGGTGATAAGTGAAGAAAGGAGATAACGCTTAGCTACGGGCAATGACAGCGGTTCATTCTCCAAGTCACTCCTGCCGAAATATCTCAAGACGGCTGCCTTCACTGTTTCCGTATGATCCACGCCATCGAGTTGAAAACTAAGTATTTCCTCGATGGTCAAATTCTCAACAATGGACTGTGCGCGCGGCCAATCTTCATCTCTTATTAACGAACCAAGCGAGTGTACCGTTAGACCCAATTGGCTCAAGGACCGTGAGCCAACGTCAAAACACCAATCGCAAGCGTCAGGGCCGTTTTTGACAAATGATTCTTGCTTTGCTGTGTCAGTGGCAAAACAATTTTGGCAAGCTGGTAGCTTTTTGTCACACAAGACAAAATGTACCTCAGCGCCCCTCAGCGTTAAGGCAACGGCAAAAAGTGTCTCCATAGGAGTGAGCAGCGAGTTGCCGCCAACCATGGTGGCAATCAGTACCTTTGGCCCGCCCTTGGCTCTCTGGACTCTGTCGCAAAACAACGGCCAATCATCACCCAATATTTTCTGCCAGTCCGGAATCCAGCTGTAGCCATCAGTCAGCCATTCGCCACTTAATTCACGAGGAGAACTAGCCTGCTCTAATGGACGCTCTGGCGCCGACTCCGGCGAGATTAATTTAGATAACACGCTCTTAAGCGTTCTGGCAAACGACATACTAAACCTTCTGCCGGCTGGTTGCTCAGGCACTAGGGAGGGGGACGAAGGGGGTCACCGAGGGGGATTCCAGAACTAAACTGCAGTTTATCAGAGAAGTATTAGCTTCTAAAGTGCATGAATTTAACCTGCTTATATAACTAAATAATTGCAGCACTCTCATGCAGGGCTGAATCGGCGCCTGTTATCATCTTGTAATCTTGTAAAGGGCCAGAACCGGCAGTGCAAAAGTTCAAAAGCAGTACATTACTCTGGATAGTTCTTGCCCTTGTTCTAACTGACTTGTTTCTTGTGACGGTCAGGCCACTCAGATTTGTCCATATTCCAGGCTTACTCTTCGCTGATGAAGACGCCATAGGCGACAAGGTGAGTGTTCTTTGTTCGCCCACGGATCAATCAAATGTACTTTTGCTAGGGACTTCGCTTTTGGAAGAGGCGGCTGCTTGCGCTGATGCAAAAAAGAAGAATCTTCATTTCACGCAATATACGCTTCACAGGTATCTGAGAGCCGAAACCCTGGACTCTGAGTTGAGAGCCAAATGCAGTTTGCCGGCTAAGAGTCTTGCTGTGCCCATCGGCGGAGGACTATTTTATGACTCGTATTTGCTTGTCCAAAAATCTTTAGCTGCCGGCAAAAGACCGTCACTCATAGTATTTACGGTGGCACCGCGCGATTTTGTTGACGGGCAGTCTGTTAGCAAAAATTCTGCTGTGGCCTGTTACTTCAATTGGCGTTTTAAGGATATAAAACACATTGCCGATTTGCCGTCGGCAGTAGACTTAGCTCTTGTGCAAAACTGGAATTTCTATCGGTTGAAGTCAGACTACAAAACCATCTTCCAAGTCTTTTCTTGTTCTGCTTTAGACAGAGCACCCACTTTGTTTGCCTCCACTCACAAAGCAGATGTCCCACTGCCTACAACAATGCCCATATCAGTATCTTTCACGGACAAGCCATTCGAGCCCAATCTGGCATTTCCGGCTGAGCATACCGAAGCTACTGCCAAGCAATATGACGATTGGTATGAACAATTGGGTAAAAACAAATCAAATGAAGAGTTTGATTACCTTGCTAAAGCCCTACAACTTTGCCACGACAACGATATCCCCTGTCTTGTAGTAAGCATGCCGCTGGGCGAGTTAAATCGACGGCAGTTGGCTCAAGCTGTCTCGTCCGCATATAAGGCAAGGTTGAGCAGCACATGCAACAGTCATGGAGTAAAACTGATTAACCTAATGGAGGATGTGCGCTTCTCGGCAAGCGATTTCCTAGACAATGTGCACCTCAATGCTAATGGTGCAATTAAGTTTTGGCGTGTCCTCGGTAATGAAATAAACAAGGACGCACAGTATCTTGCTTTCGTTAAAAAAACATTTGACTTAAGAAACAACCAACAAATCTCATTGGGCGCCCGAAAATGACACATAATTAGGTTGCGGAACCCTCAATAGACGTCCCTCGCAGCTATTGGCAACAGGCAAAACATGGTACTATTCGTCAATGAAAAAATCCTCGACAGGTAAAACCGCCTTAGTTACTGGTGCAGCCGGCTTTATTGGCTCACATCTCGTAGAAGAGTTACAGAAATGCGGTTATAACGTCAAATGTTTAACCCGCTATAACTCAGGTGGAAACATTGGCTGGCTGTCATCGTTAGACAAGGACAATCTCGCTGAATTAGATATAGCAGCGGGAGACATTAGAGATCCGTTTTTTGTAAAAAGCACTATGACCGGCTGCGATGTCGTCTTCAACCTAGCTGCCTTAATTGCCATCCCCTATTCTTACCATGCACCACAGTCCTACGTTGATACAAATATTGGCGGCTGTCTAAATGTCGTTCAGGCGGCCAGAGACTTGGGCTCTATTCATGTGGTGCAAATGTCTACGAGTGAAGTTTATGGCAGTGCGCAGTACGTGCCCATTGATGAAAATCATCCTTTGCACGCACAATCACCCTATGCTGCCACCAAAATTGGTGCTGACCAATTGGCAATGTCCTTTCACTATTCCTTCGGCACACCAGTCACTATCGCTCGCCCATTCAACACCTTTGGTCCTAGACAATCGACGCGCGCTGTAATTCCGACAATCATTGCTCAACTACTGAGTGGGGCAAAAACAATTCAGCTTGGTGCCTTGAATACGATGCGCGATTTTAGCTACGTCAAGGACACCGTACGTGGACTAATTAAGATTGCCGAAACCAAAGCATCAATAGGCAAAACTGTAAATCTTGGCTCCGGCTATGAAATATCAGTGGAAGGTACCGCCAAGTTAATTGCAGAACTGATGGGCAAAGACATCCAATTAGAATCTCATCCCGAGAGAATTCGTCCACAGGACAGCGAAGTTCTCCGACTACAAGCCGATAATTCTGTGGCCCAAGAATTGCTTAATTGGAATCCCGACAAACAAGGTCTAGAAGGTCTGAGATTTGGTCTTATGGAAACAATAAATTGGTTTTCTGATTCCGCCAATCTCGGCCGCCAACTAGAAGCATCATATCGACTATAGGGAGAAAGCTTTTGTCAGCTGAACTTCATCTGCTACCAAAAAGCAATACGGATTTCCTGCCGAGTGTGCTCAATGCCATCGGACAGGTGCTTCCTAGCGATAAAGTCTTGCCTCTGCATCAGCCAGTATTTGTGGGCAACGAATGGAACTATCTCAAAGAATGTCTTGATACGGGATGGGTGTCTACAGCGGGGCCTTTTGTTGAGCGTTTCGAAAACATGTTATGCGAGTATACCGGTTCAAAGTATGCCGTAGCTGTGGTAAATGGCACAGCAGCTTTGCACATTGCGCTTCAGCTAACCGGAGTTAAACCTGACGATGAGGTACTGGTACCAGATCTTACTTTTGTTGCCACCGCCAACGCTATTGCCTACACCGGAGCAATTCCACACTTAACAGATATCTCCAGGAAAACCTTAGGAGTTGATCCTAAAACTCTCCAAGTGTATCTAGACGAGATTGGCAAAACAACCAACGACGGATTTATTAACAGAATTACCGGTCGCAGAATTGCAGCCATCATTGCCATGCACACCTTCGGACATCCCTTAGAGATTGAAGAGCTTGCAGCTGTAGCCTCAGAATATGGACTTACCTTGATAGAAGATGCGGCCGAATCAATTGGTTCGTTCTATCGCGGAAAACATACCGGACTCTGGGGAAAACTTTCTACACTTAGCTTTAATGGCAACAAAACAATTACCACAGGTGGTGGTGGTGCCATTCTCACTCAGGATGAATCATTAGCTCGTCATGCTAAGCACCTGACGACCACAGCCAAGCAACTTCACCAGTGGAGTTTTTATCATGACCAGGTAGGTTACAACTACCGCTTACCAAATTTGAATGCCGCCTTGGGTCTGGCACAATTAGAAAAATTGGAGTACTTTGTCGAACAGAAAAGAATACTGGCAAAGCGTTATGCTGACGCATTTGAAGGACTAGACGGTGTGACATTCGTGCAAGAGCCACCTCACGCAAGATCAAATTATTGGTTAAACGCCTTAATCCTAGATAGCACTCATTCTCAATATCTTGAACCACTTTTACAAGCAACCAATGACAAAGGCATACAAACCAGACCGGCATGGAATTTGATGCATACTCTGCCCATGTTCACATCCAGCCCTAAAATGCCCACTCCCGTAGCCGAGCAAATGGTCAGCAGCTTAATCTGTCTGCCCAGCAGCGCAACATTATGAATCGTAGACTAACCATTGCCGGTATTACCACGACGCGTGCCGACTACGGGCACTTATACTGGCCATTTAAATCACTTATCGAAAATCAGTACGACTTAAAAATTGTTGTTTCTGGTTCACACCTTTCTCCTCAACATGGCTTGAGCTACAAGGAAATTGAGAAAGATGGCTTTCCTATTGCCGAAAAATTAGATATTCTCAGCCAAGAAGATTCAATTCTTGAAACCACCACAGCCTTATCGCGAGCAACTAGCGAGTTCGCGCATTGCTTTCAACGATTGCAACCAGATCTGATCTTACTGCTAGGCGATCGTTACGAAGTACTGGGAGCTGCCCAAGCAGCGCTGATCATGGGCATCCCGGTTGCTCATCTTGCCGGTGGCGATAGCACAGAAGGTGCCTTCGATGAATCCATTCGCCATGCCATCACGAAAATGTCTCACCTGCATTTTGTCACCAACGATGTTGCTGCCCAAAGAGTAAGACAACTGGGAGAAAACCCCAAACACGTCTACAACATCGGCAGTCCAGGACTGGATTTTATCCTCAACAGCAACTTACTGACAAAGAAGCAACTAGAAAACGAACTATCAATTCGTTTTTTGGAAAACAATTTGCTGGTAACCTTCCACTCAGAAACACTAGAAGAAAAGACAATCGCACACTTTGAGCAGTTGTTGACTGCACTTGACCAGATGGACAACACGGGAATCATTTTCACACGTCCAAATGCGGATCCTGGTGGCGTTGAAATAAATAGGCTAATTGATGCCTTTGTCGATTCACGCACAAACGTAAATGTATTTACCAATTTGGGTTCACACAAATATCTAAGCGTCATGGCAGCAGTTGATGCAATAGTGGGAAATTCTTCGTCGGGAATTTATGAAGCTCCCACGCTTAAAACCGCCACCGTGAATATTGGTGATAGACAGAAAGGCCGACTTGCAGCATCATCTGTAATCAATTGCCCACCGCAAACCAGGGCAATAAAATCAGCCATAGAGGAGGCAATGTCACTGGATTGTACTTCTGTCACAAACCCCTATGGCGACGGTATGTCTTCAAAACGGCTAGTGGAAATTCTCAATGGCTTGCCTAACCCCAAGTCACTGTTACGCAAACGGTTTTTCTTCATAAATGAACAATTGCCAAGCCAGATTTTGCAAGACGCTTGGTAACATTACTGACATACAAAGGACCTTGAGCAGGAAAATTAGTGAAACACTGGAGAGAGATTTGCGTTCAACCAAGCACGCGCATCATTAAGGCGCTGGAGATAATCGATCACGGCGCAGAACAGATTGCCCTGGTGGTGGATGAAGGCTATCGCTTACTAGGCACAGTGACGGACGGTGACATCCGTCGGGGGATCTTACGAGGGATATCTCTAGAAGATTCCGTCGCAAAAGTAATGAATGTTACTCCGACAGTGGCGAAGGACAGTCAGTCACATCACGACATCCTCAAGCAAATGAAGGCTAAGCGCTTACACCAAATTCCTGTATTGGAAGATTCTGGACATGTCGTTGGCGTCCGCTTTCTTAATGACTTCTTACAAACAGGCAGCGACGAACATTGGGTAATTCTAATGGCCGGTGGCTTGGGCACCCGTCTAAGACCGCTCACTAATGACCTACCAAAGGCACTATTGCCGGTAGGCGATAAACCGCTGCTCGAGCACATAATCAATCAATTTGCTGAGCAAGGCTTCCACCGTTTTTTCATTTCACTGCATTACAAAGCCGATATGGTTTTTGACCTCCTGGGCGACGGCTCGAAATTGGGAGTACAAATTAGCTATCTGCATGAACAGCAACAGCTAGGTACAGCTGGGGCACTTGGTCTGTTGCCCGAGAGACCAACAAACACTTTCCTTGTCATGAACGCCGATCTAGTCACGCAAGTAAACTTCTCCCAATTGCTAGCTTTTCACAAGGAACAACAAGCAACTGCCACCATGTGCGTGCAGCAATATGATTTCCAAGTACCCTACGGCGTAATTCAACTGGACGGTTGCCGGGTTGCAAAAATCGATGAAAAGCCGACGCAGAGCTTCTTTGTTAACGCCGGCATTTGCGCCTTTGAACCATCCGTGCTGGATTATGTAAATGTGGGTGAGCATCTGGATATGCCAGCCTTATTCACCAAGCTGATGCATTCTGCCGAACCGGTTTCTGCTTTTGCCGTTCGCGAGCAATGGCTCGACATTGGTCGCAAAGCCGATTACCAAAAGGCGCAGGAAGAATTTAGCTCAGCCAATATCCTCAGCAGAAAATAGCTGTCCTTTACTCAATGGTCTGAAAAGTGTCTTTCCAACTAGAGTCGGCAAGCTTGCTGGTGGCAGTCCCGTACCAGGACGTTTAATCACAATGTCGGTTATACAAAGAATAGTGCCTTTGGGTAAATCCTTAGCCGCAACCAGGCTCCTACGGGCCACTTGTGCAACACCAGACTCGCTGGCACAAGGGGCTTTGACGGGACTTCCCATTGCGGCTTCTATATTACGCAGGGACTTTACCATGGCAGCAAATTCCGCTGGCTCCATAGAGGCCAAATGATCGGGTCCTTCTAATTGATGATCAAGCGTCAAATGCTTTTCTATCACCGATGCACCCAATGCAACCGCCGCCAGAGCCACCTCAAATCCTTGCGTATGATCGGAGAGACCAACAGGAACCTGACAGACATCGCGTAGTGTATTCATAGCCCGAAGATTCACATCTTCCGGACTTGTGGGATAGTTGCTGGTACAGTGCAATAAACAAATATCGCCGGCACCGGCAGATCTTAATTGCCCAATTGCCTCTTCTACTTCAACAAGAGTACTCATCCCTGTCGACATTATTATTGGTTTGCCTTTGGCGGCAATGTGCCTAAGCAGTCCAACATGAGTTATCTCGCCAGATGGAACCTTAAATGCCGGCACTCCTAAATTATCTAAAAAATCAACACTGAAGTAATCGAAGGGAGTAGACATGAATATCAAGCCACGTTCTGTGGCATGCGTTTTTAGTTCTGGGTAAATCTCAAGATTTAGTTCTAGTTTGACCAGCATTTCCCATTGGGACTCTTCATTGGCAGTGGTACGTTTTTGATACTCTGCCTTAGGAGCATCATTGGTAACAATGTCCTCTGTTCGATAGGTTTGAAATTTAATTGCATCAGCACCGGCATCTGCAGCAGCATCTATCAGTTGATGCGCCAACTGGCCATCGCCATTGTGGTTGACACCTGCTTCTGCAATAACAAAGCAAGGATTGTCTGAGCCAATCACATGCCTACCAATTTTTATGCTTTTATTTGTCATACTACCTTTGTCGGAGGATTGCCATTAATTACCGGCAACGGATTTCTATAGAACAACAAATCTGACGGCACAACGGATGTGCCTTGACGATCAAGCCAATCTTGGCACAAGGATTTATAGAGGACAGGCTGAAAAATAGATTGTCCAATATAAAAGCTTACTCTTCGATCACTAAAAGAACCCTTGAATCTCAAGAGACTGTCGTCTTCTGCCGCAGAACGGCCGCCACCGAGGTGCAGCCTCTTAAATCCCTGGCTCTTGCCCAACAATGAAGCTTGGTGAAAGAGAAGGTTGTTGGGTCGCCAATTGAAAGCTTCCGGCAAACTCGCGCCAAGATGATAATGGTAAATACCGTCCCCCTTGAAGAAGATAGCGGCAGCCACAGGACTATCATCTTTTTCCACAATCAATAAATCTACTTGATTGTCCAACTGATTACTGAGAAATTGAAAATACTCCTGGTTGAAATAATATCTTGAGCCGGCACCCAAACGCTCCATACTAGCGTTATACAGAGGCACAAAAACATCTATGATTTCGCTTTGTTTTCCGTGGCGAAAACAAAGTCCATTGGATATAGCTTTGCGAATTCTCGTCCTTTGGTTGGGCGGATAAGAATCCCACAACTCCTCCTCCGTCACCTCAAGATTGATAAAGACAGTATCGCGGTTATGAATAGTGCGTGTTAGCGAAGAAAAGTATTTCTCTGTTCCAAGGAATGGGTGACAGCGCGTAAAGCCGGCAACCACACCATATTGCTGGCACCAATCTATAAAGGGCTGCCATAGGCTTTCCAGCAAATTCTTGTCGCTGGTCGTTGCTAGTGGTCCACTATAGCCATAACAAGATTCCAAATCATATAGGGTAGACGGCCCACCAGCACTACTCACATCAGGGATAGCACCGATGAGAAATGGGAAGAATAGGCGATGCTCGCCCACCTCGTGAAAGTATGCGGCTGCTTGCCGTCCGGTATCAAGTTCACATAACCTGTGATAGTCAGAGGTGAAATAGATGTCTCTAACTGGAAAGCATCCAAGCGCCCTTTCCCACTTCTCACGCTGATTAACGGAGATGATGAGAGAGCTTTCTAAACCATTGGCTTCATTGCCGAACATATCCAATTATTGTAAAAAACCTGCCTGTTTTGAAATGATCTCTTGCAGAAATCAATTTCCACTGAAGTAAATTTGCTCAGCAGATTCTCAATTTCTTCCTGTGTGCAAAAGTGGTTCAGACCTCTGCCTTTCAGCGGACCATCGGTGATGTCCACATAAGTACCTTTTTCCACCTCGCGCCCCATATTTGCTCCGGGCGAATCAGCCGCAACCATAATGCTAAAGAACCGTCCACCAGGCACCAGCTGTTGGTAAACCATTTCAGTAATCTTCTCAATATTGGATAGCGTATTGCATTGCAAACAACCAACATCCAGTATGGCATCGAATTGCCTGCCGCCTACAAGCTTGTCCAGCTGCATGATATCACCACAAATCAATTCGGCTTTCAGCCCATCTTTGGCAAGTAATTTTTCCGCCTGAACCAAGGCAGATTTACTACCGTCAATGCCCGTGGCAGAAAAGCCCTCTTTGGCTGCGTACCAGACGCAAGCCCCAGCGCCACAGCCAATTTCCAGGACAGACACTTTTTTCCTATCTGGCGCTTTGTAGTAGTTGCGCGCGATAAAGCGAATTAGTTCTTCCGGAGGATACTTGCCCCATTCCTGATTAGCAAAAATTGTCTCCCAAATAGGATCCCAACCTTGTTTTTCTAAATCGGCAACTTTTGAATTCATAATTTTGGTCTGTCCTCGCATATTGTTGTTGCAACTAGTTGATTCTTCTGGACTCCGGCTCTTTCCAAAAGAAGGGTCTCGCAGATCTTAAGGTCCATTTCGTCATCTACGTCAATTGATCTTTCCTTCGGCATTTCGAAACCAATGCTTTCTTCACAATCAAGCCTTTGGCTCTTCACTAGCCAGTTACAATCGGCCACGAACACTGCGCCGTTT
>SBAT01000134.1 GCA_005240105.1 Chloroflexota bacterium | reverse complement strand
CTCCAGAGACTACCCGCGCATGCAACCATATCCCAAAGCAGGTCTTACAGCTGGTCCATGTTTGCTAAAAGATACTCTGCAACTTTGTGCCTTTTCTAACAACTTGTTCTTCATGGGAAACGCGGCCATGGTAGTCAACGAATCAATCCCTAATTTCATCATGGAACAATTAGAAAAGCATGATTTGCCAAATTTGCGCGTAGCAATCTTAGGCATGGCCTTCAAAGGTGACAGCGATGATACGCGCGACTCACTGGCATTCAAGCTGAGAAACTTGTTACAGGTCTACTCTCGGCAAGTAATGTGCACTGATCCTTTTGTGAAAGACAATAGCTTTGTTCCCTTAGATGAAGCGATATCGTCTGCTGATGTGATAGTACTTGGTGCGCCTCACTCCGCTTATAAAAACCTTTCTTTGCCGCCAAATAAGCTGGTAATAGATATTTGGGGATTTTGGCCAATGAAAAATCCGGTTATAGTAGTAGATAGCAAGGCACTCGCTTCTTCCCATCGCTCCACTTAGGTCCGGAGGGTAAATGAGTACAATATCCAGCAATAAAATAGAGTGGTGGCAGCCGGTCATTGGAACAACTGAGTATGAGTTGACCCAGGACGTACTTAAAAGCGGTTTCCTAAATGACGGCAAACTTACCGAACGTTTCGAGCAAGAAGTTGCCGCATTATTGAAGGTCAAGTATGCCGTGGCTGTCACCAGTGGAACGGCAGCCCTTTATCTGGCCCTAAAAGCAATTGATGTTGGTCCTGGCGATGAAGTTATTGTTCCTGATACTACCTTTATAGCTACGGCAAATGCCGTCGTTATGGCCGGTGCAACACCACGATTGGTGGACGTAGACAGGAAAACGCTCAACATTGATCCAAAACAAATTGAAAGCAAATTAAACGCCAAGACAAAAGCGATCATGCCAGTACATGTAAGCGGACGCCTGGCTGACATGAAATCGATCATGAATATTGCCCATGAGCACAAACTGACTGTAATTGAAGATGCAGCAGAGGCGTTTGGTTCAGAGATGGCCGGTCAATCAGCTGGCACATACGGCCACATCGGCTGTTTTTCATTCTCTCCGAATAAAACCATCACTACCGGGCAGGGCGGCATGGTAGTTACCAACGATGCCGACGTTCACCAGCGGCTCAGACAACTCAAAGATCAGGGGCGCCAATATCGCGGAACTGGTGGCGATGACCTCCATCCGGCAATTGGATACAATTTCAAACTTACCAACTTACAGGCTGCCGTCGGACTGGGCCAAATGCAAGACATTCAATCCAGGCTAAGCAAACTGAAGTCCATCTACAAAACTTATGAACGTGAATTATCCGGTATCAACGGTATCACTTTATTGCCATTTGACGTTGATTCAGGTGAGTCACCTCAGTGGATAGATGCTTACGTTGAAAACCGAGAGTCGCTAACAAAATGTTTTGAAGCCAATAACATAGGGTTTCGCCGATTTTGGTTTCCGCTGCACCGTCAGCTTCCGTACCAAAGTCCTGATTCTGACTTTCCAATTGCCAGCCAATGTTCCGAACACTGTCTCTGGTTGCCGTCTTCACTTCTTTTGACTGAAGATGACTTAAGTCAAGTTTGCCAACTAATTAAATCGCTCATCTCTTAACATCACCAGTCGGGTGATTGACATCCAAAATTGCTTCGACGACTGATTCGTTGAGACCCCCAAATGTCGTGTTAAAAGCGTTAAAATTTAACCAGATAAGTTTTGGACCCAGGGACAATGGAATCAGCTATCAAACAATTTGATTACTCACAGTTGCGCACCTGCGGGGAAGATGTCCGCATAAGCGCCAATGTTGAGTTCACACGACCACACCTGGTATCAATCGGCAATCATGTGGCCATTGATTCCGGTTTCTATTGCACAGTGGCAGCCGAAATTGGCGACTATATTCACATTGCTCCCTATGTCACCGCAATTGGAGGCGCTCCAGGCGTATTGCGCATGGGGCACTTTACAACAGTTGCTGCTGGTTGCCGACTAATCTGTGTTTCCGATGAATATACCGGTGAAGGACTGATTGGCCCTTTGATACCAGAGGGTCTGAGAGGTAAGTTGACCATTGCTCCAATTGTTCTGGAGAATTTTGCCGGAATTGCCACCAACTCCGTTGTTTTGCCTGGAGTTACTCTTGCTGAAGGCAGCATACTTGGAGCTTGTTCCATGCTCACACACGATACGGAGCCCTGGACCATTTACATGGGTGTTCCGGCTCGCCCCATTCTGGCTAGAAAAAAAGATTTGCTGGAAAAGGCCAAACAACTAGGCTATGACCTCTAAATTTAATCGAGTTCCAAGGATCCCATTTATGACTGCAGCTAAACCAATATCTACTCTTAAGACAGTTTTTGCTGAAACTTTTGGTATTTCTCCAGATACCGATATTGAATCACTGCAATATCGCAGCATTCCCCAGTGGGACTCAGTTGCGCACATGCGACTTGTAAACTCTCTGGAAACTACATTCGACGTCATGTTATCAACCGAACAAGTATTGGGTATGAATAGTTTCCAACGCGCACGAGAAATACTTTCCGAACATGGACTACAGTTTGATGCTTAAAGACGAAGTCAATTTAATGCTTAAAGACAAAGTAGCGTTTATTACCGGTTCCACGCGCGGCATAGGCTGGGCTACAGCAAAAGTCTTTGCCCAACAGGGCGCCAAACTAATAATCAACGGGCATTCAGACCAAAACCTTTTGGATCAGCGGGTAGCCGAAATAAAGAATACGTATGGTGTCGAGTGCACCGGCATTTTATGCGATGTCTCCGATACGCCGGCTTTAAAAACTTGCTACCAAGACATTTTTAAATTACACAAGAGATTGGATATTCTGGTCAACAACGCCGGCATACTGCACGATGCGCTTTTAGGCATGATCTCCTCGGAAGACATAGAAAGGTCTTTCAAAGTAAATGCAATTTCCGTTCTCGAAAATTTGCAACAGGCTGCACGCTTGATGAGTCGCCATAACAATGGTGCAATTGTCAACGTAGCATCTATCATTGCTGTACGTGGAAACGCCGGTCAAAGTTTGTATGCAGCATCCAAGTCGGCAGTACTCGGGCTGACACTTGCTGCTGCTAAGGAACTTGCTCCCCAGGGCATTCGTGTTAATGCCGTCGCCCCCGGATTGATAGATACCGACCTCGTGCAAGCGTTACCTCCGCAAATAATCACCGAACGCTTAACGGGAGTGAGAATGGGAAGGATCGGCAGTCCTGAAGAAGTAGCCAATGCCATTCTATTCCTCTCATCCGATTTAGCTTCTTACGTAACCGGACAAGTTTTAGGTGTCGACGGCGGAATTATCATATGAGGCTAAGCCTTAATGATTGAGTTTGACTCTTCCGATAATGCCATATGTGACGCAGACGTGTGGCTCTCGTATCGAGAGCTTGGTCAAAGGGTTGAAAAACTGGTAGATAAGATTGCCAATGAATTGAACCTCTCACAAAAGTCATTGATTTTCTTGTTCTGCCAAAATAATCTAGAATCTATTCTGTATTATCTGGCGGCCATTAAGTCAGGCAATGCAATTGCTTTGCTGGATGCTGGGCTGGACGAAACATTCAAACTGCATCTGGTCAGCCAATACCAGCCTGAATTGGTAGTAGATACAAATTCAATTGCTAACTGGAAATCCGACCCTTTTGCTTCTCAGTACAATTTAGTTGCTGATCCAAAATCTCTAGTTTTCAAACGCAACAATGGCGACTTACCTGTCATTCACCCGGAATTGGTATTGCTGCTGCCGACCTCTGGTACGACAGGCAGTCCTAAATTTGTGCGTTTATCCAAGCGCAATATTGAAGCTAACGCCGACTCCATTAAGCAAGCTCTGGGGATAACAGCTGAGCAACGTCCGATTACCAGCTTACCTTTTCACTATTCTTATGGGCTGTCCGTGCTCAACAGCCACTTGCGCGCCGGCGCAGGCATTGTCGTCACCGATCAAAACATTCTAAGCAACCAATTTTGGGACACTGTCAGGTCAAAGGGATGTACGTCCTTTGCGGGCGTGCCTTATTCGTATCAACTGCTTAATAGGCTTGATCTAAATAAGCTCAATGTGCCAAGCCTGAAAATATTCACCCAAGCAGGAGGTCGGCTGAGCAACGATCTGACACTGTCATTCAACGAACTATTAAAGGCACACGGTGCAAAATTCTTCGTAATGTATGGACAGACCGAGGCTACGGCAAGAATTGCCATTGTGCCGGCAGACCGCTTATCAGGGAAGATTGGCTCTGCCGGTGTGGCCATACCGGGCGGCAAACTCATGGTAAGTTTAGAAGGAGAGCTAACCATCACTCCCAACAAGTCGGGATCGATAGTCTACAAGGGAGCCAACGTAATGTTGGGCTACGCCAACAACCGAACCGATCTTTCTGCCGGAGATGTGATGAATGGGGTACTGGACACTGGCGACATCGGATACCTGGATGAAGAAGGGTTTCTCTTTATTACAGGTAGGCTAAAGCGTATCGCCAAGGTTTTTGGCTATCGTCTAAACCTCGATGAGGTGGAAACACTCTTAGCTCCTTACGGACCGACAGCGGTAGTTGGCAGCGACGACAAAATTATTATTTATTGTGAAACTAACAGTAACAGTCACTTCACCGAACAAAAGCAGTTCCTAGCAAAAATGCTCCATTTAGACCCAAGCGTTTTTGAATTTCGCAGTCTACAGACCTTACCTCGCACCAGCGCCGGCAAGATTGACTATCAACCACTGCAACAGGGAGGCGGGTGATGGAAGACCTAATCTCACTGCCACCATATAGCCTGTCCCAGGCAGAAAAAGAAACGCGTCTCCTGAAAGAATTGAACACATTGACCGAACATCACCGTCAGCACTGCCAAGCCTATAATCGTCTGATGAAGATAATTCATCCGAATTTAAAAGACGCCAGCAAATTAAATGAAGTGCCCTACTTACCTATTGGTCTCTTCAAAACTGAGCGGCTGCTCAGCATTCCCGAATCGGACATATTCAGGGTACTCACCTCAAGCGGCACAGCAGGAAAACTAGTAAGCCAGGTTTTCTTGGACCGCCCAACAGCCGACAGGCAAACTAAAGCACTGGTCAAAATAATGACGTCCATTCTGGGACCCGATAGAATGCCGATGGTAATTCTCGATTCCGAGGAAGTGCTCGCACACGGAGATCAACTCAACGCACGCTACGCAGCAATTCTGGGAATGATGAATTTCGGACGTGATCATTTTTGGGCGCTCGATGAAAACCGGCAACTTAAAATCAAGGCTCTGAAGGATTTCCTCCACAAACATTCAGGCAAGCCTATTTTGCTTTATGGTTTTACCTTCATGGTCTGGCGCTACTTCATCCAATGCCTGTCCAACGGTGAATTGAATTTACCTCAGGGAGTTCTCATTCACGTCGGTGGCTGGAAGAAACTTCACGAAGAGCAAGTAACAAATGAGCAGTTCAAGCAATTGCTTAAGACAAGAGCCGGATTGCAACGCGTGCACAACTTTTATGGCATGGTTGAACAAACAGGCTCCGTATTCTTAGAGGGTCCTGATGGGTTTCTTTACCCTCCGGCCTTTGCTGATGTCATAGTCCGCAATCCGGTAACCTGGCAAGAATGTCCAGTAGGAGAAACAGGCGTCATACAAGTGCTAAGCGCTCTTCCCACTAGTTATCCTGGACATTCGCTGCTCACGGAAGATTTGGGCGTAGTACACGGCATTGATGATTCCCAATGCGGCTGGCTAGGAAAACGTTTTTCAGTGGTTGGGCGGGTGCCCAAGGTCGAGCTCAGAGGTTGTTCGGATGTGTACGCTTATCAGGGGAGGCAATGAACTTGCAGTTATTAGTTCCTCTAGAACGAGAAATGACAGTTTCAGAATTGCTCGAATTGTCAGAAAGCAGCCGGACCTTTGCGCCATTTTCCTCTGAAGTTATGAAACTTTGCTCTGAAATGGCAGAACTGCTTTTTTCAGACCCGGAAGCTATCCGGTTTGCAGAATTGCAGGCTCTGGCATTCTTTATGCGCAAATCGGCATTGGTCCAACTAAAGGCACAGTTCGATGAGACAAAAACGGAGAACTGCTCGATATCTCCTCGAGGACTTGTTTTTCACGTGCCACCAAGCAATGTAGACAGCATCTTTGTCTATTCTTGGTTACTCTCTGCTTTATGCGGCAACCGCAATATTCTCAGGGTCTCCTCAAGACGGGCACAGCAGACCGAGATCCTCTTGAGGCTATTGAGGGCTTGCCTGGACAAATATCCTAAGGATTTGAAGAACAGCACGCTGGTTGTTTCATACGGTCACGACGACGAAGTCACCGCCTCTATTTCGCAGACCGCCGATATGCGTGTAATCTGGGGCGGCGATAAAACTGTGTCAACGATACGGAAGTTTGCTTTGCCACCACACGCAAAGGAAATCACATTTGCGGACCGCTACTCACTTTCGGCAATAAATGCCAAGAGCTACCTGGCGCTCGATGAGAACATGCGTCGGCAACTCTCTCAAGACTTTTACAACGATACTTTCTGGTTTGATCAATTAGGTTGCTCATCCCCAAGACTGCTCATTTGGTTAGGTACAGAGGCTGATACCATTAAAGCAAGCGCAAGGTTTTGGGCCGAGCTACAACAACAAGTCACAATTCATGAATACGCATTGCCGACAGGAGCCGTGCTCACCAAGCTTGCGTCCGGACACCAGGCGGTCATTGATCAGCCGATTGTTAAGCAGCAAGTGTTAAGCAATGAAATTACTGTTTTCGATCTTGATTCAATGGAAAAACTTTCACGCAACCACCCGGGTCTGGGTGTGTTTTATCAATGCCGCGCCGAGAATCTGTCCGATCTGTCCAATTACTTCGTGCGCAAAGATCAGACTCTAACTTATTTTGGCATAGCTGCTGACGAACTTTTGTCCTTCGCGACCGAGCTCAACGGAAAAGCTATCGACCGGATTGTACCCATAGGACAAGCGCTGGCATTTAACCGCTATTGGGACGGCTATGATCTCTTAAGAGAATTTACCAAATGTGTCTACATTGACCTGACTGATAAGACAAGGGCTTAACGGCATGACACTCCCGGATGGTTTCCAATTCAATATTGGGGTGGACTTAGAAAACATCAGCCGTTGGCGAGAACTTTTACCGCAATTACAAAGTCCATCAAACGAAAAGCTGTTCTTTCCAGAGGAACATGAATATTGCCTCTCCTTCACCGATGCTGCACCGCATTATGCAGGTCACTGGTGTGCCAAAGAAGCAGTTGTAAAAGCTCTCACACCATTTTGTCGCCTAACTACTCGAGACATAAGAATTCACCATGACCAATCAGGGCAACCAGTGGCAAACCTAGTCAACCCTCAAGGACTGAGCACCCTCGTGGACATCAAATTGAGTATCAGCCATGGTGCTGACACAGCTATTGCCTTTGCAATCGCCGTCGACAAGTCTACTTCAGTCAAACAAGTCGAGATTCCACTAGCACAGGCTAATTGATCGGCTGTCTTACTTCAATGCCTTCACCGGCGGCTGTTAGTAGACGCTCGCCCTCGACGTTCAGATAGACTTTGTGCGTGCCTGCAGCGTCAGTTACGGTGCGGCGCAGTTGTTCTAGCCTGGTTTCAATAGAGTCACTGCCACCACCAGAGGAGAAGCGGCGGGAAAGATTGAGCTCGACGTTATCACCAACATGTTTCAAGTCTAGAAGAATGGTGCCGCGTGGAATTTCACTGGCCAGTCCTGTTTTTTCTTCTTCCGGCTCAGGACCTTTCAAAAGTTCAGAAACGGCATCTTCCAATTTATCAGTCGAAGATGTAGCACGCGAAACAGGCACTAATGAAGGCTGTCCGCTTGGATCAGCTTTGACAAACCAGACACGCACTTGATGCTTGGAGTCATCCAGCATGGCGTTAGAATTAGCATCCAGATGGTTGAGAAAATTCGTACAGGCAGATAATACTGCGATCGAGCCAATTGCTGCAACCACATTTAGTATCAGTCTGGATTTGTTCATTTCGTAATGGTCGCTTTCTGGGCTAACGCTGAAGTTATTTTTCTTGGAGCCAGAATAAGCTTACCATCGAAGTTGATCTTTGAACCAGAAATTTTGCAATCCGAAAGACGAAATGCGCGATAACCTTTGTCCATGCGCGAGAAATTGATCAACGGATTGAACAGTTCTGTAACAAACTGAGCAAAATCAGTTGGGTTCTCAATTTCAGAAGACTCAATGTCCATGTCTTTCAAGCAAAGTTTAGCACCATCTTCGACCACATAAGGAGTTGCGCTAACTGTAACCGGCACGCCGGTTTCACGTTTGCCGCCTTTAGTAACAACCGTTGCCCGAATTTTTACTTTGCCATTTTCTATTTGCACATCAGGTTCAAGAATTTCCAACTGTTGGTTGCCCAACCCCGGAAGATCCAATTTCATGGTGCTCAGCGTGGAAGTCACTTGTGGATCTTTCAATGCTGCTGTTATGTCCTTCTGGGACAGGCAGCCATCCAAACTGAGTGATACCGGTGTGTTAACTCCCGTCGGTTCGTCTTTCTTTTTGCGATAGCTAAACCAGACAGGATTCTTTGCTGTCACATGCAGATAACCTAATTCAACGCCACGCACTTTGGCATTCTTAAATGTCAGCTCCAGTGATTTGACTTTCCCGGCCAGCAAATCAGTCAGGCTGTAAGACTTGATTTTGGCTTTTACTTGTCCGCCCAAGCGACGCTCAAGAGCAATAGTGGCAGCCTTGCTGGCCACAAATGCGCTCAAAGCATTCATGCCGCTAATTTTCTGCAGGAAGCGACTTACCGTATGACCAACGGGAAAGGGGGGCTCAGTGCTATCGGCAGCCAGCAAAGCAGGCTGACTGGCCAGCGCACTGACTATTAATCCAGAAAGCAAAAGGCTCTTGCGAGTCATTACAGGCACCCTCATACTGCCAACGGCAATAGAGCATATCAGACACCTTCCTCACGCAAAAGGAGTTTTGCCTTAAATTCTGCCCGCCAAGCCGCAAAAGCACCAATCCGTGCCGGTTTCAGCAACCTAGACAGTTCTTAAGCTATGCCTCAATTATGGTCCTTGCTTGATTTTGTCGCCCAGGGCTTCTTTCAAAACTTCATTCTGCCTCAAGAGAGCCTTCAAGTGTTCGTTGGCCACAGCCAGCTCAGCCTGCAGTTCAGCAACTGTTTGTTCGTGCGAAACTCCGGTAACTGGATCACGTGCGGGCATCTTCGGCAATAGCACATAACCAAGTTGAACTGCCTTCAAAGCAGCAGCTGTTCGTGTCGGTACTTTTAGTTTGGCTAGAATGCACTCAATATGTTTTTCT
>SBAT01000206.1 GCA_005240105.1 Chloroflexota bacterium | reverse complement strand
CCTTCTTGCGGTTCTATTGCCAGAAACTCGTCGCTCAAATTGATAATCCCGCGCTGTGATTTCCGCAACGCTTTTATAAGCGGTGTTGCCTGACCAGGCATCCATTCCCCGATACCACCGGTGAATTTGGAGAGACGAATTGCTTCCACCTCCAATTCAGCGAAGTTGGGATCGGTATTTGGATGGTCTATATCTCCCATGATTTTCTTGTGGCAGCACTGACAAGGCGGAACCGCCGTGCGCAGCATTTCATATAGGCGATCGCCCAATCCGGATTTTCTGGCAAAAGTTTCTAGATGTTCTGGAGTAATCTCGTCCATCTTCAAAACATTCAACGGATTTTCGTGTGCTGGGCAACCCTTGATGGCATAAACCTGTGCTTTCTTGACGAGTGCTTCAATGAGGCCATCGCCTAGCAGGTTCTTGCCGGAAGCTGGTGGTCCCTCGACGACAATCTTGCGATATATCGCTCGTGCGTTAGCCAGGACTGAAGCCAGTTGTGTTTGGAAACGCTGGCTACCTGCCACGCGGTTCAAAACTTTGTATGAATAGACTCCCTGTTCGCGCAGCATCTCAATGTAGAGACGCATCTCCGGATCGTCTTTGTAATCTTCCGGATCGTCATAACCCATTTCCTTAAGACATCTAAGCAAGAGTCTGGGAGCAGGATCATTCCGCTCCGGATGCTCACTCAAATCCTGCAGGTATGCCATGAACGAAACGGGTTGATCGACAAGAGGCGTGAGCTTGAAGTCGTCTTTGCTCAATTGCTCTTTATGTTCGGTCATCTTGACCTCCTCGACAAAACATAGACAGCCACCACTGACAACTGCCTGATTAGTCACATCACTACAGCAGCTGCTTTGCAACCGCCTGGGAATAATTACTGATTTCGAGCTGTGGTTTCCGGAACGCTTGCTAGCAGGTATGCAATGACTACTGAGCCGTTCTGGAGCTCGCTAAATTCCTATTTGCGTACACGTGTAAGACAGGTATCGGTAAGACCGATTGAAGTACGAATGTTTTTGTTGCTTGGAATTGGCGCTGGGGCTTTTAAATGCGAATTCTCGTGTGAGCCGTAAAGGAATAATTTAGATCCCCACCGTAGCTCTCAAGCACCGTTGAAAGCAACTATATACTTTCTATTTATTAGCAGTTCTTGGCATGATGTACGAATTCCAATCAAGTTGAAATTAGCGCAGCTATCCGCTCCTGACAATCAATCTTGCTTGACATGCGCCATCTGATGGGCACCACGAGTGATACCACCCCTTCATGACAACGCGATTTCGTCTTGAGCGAAGAGTCGCATGACAACAGGGTTGTGGGCGCGTCGAAGATCGTCATGACAACCAGTGTTCGTGTAGTCGATCAACAACATGACAACGTGCCACCACAAGAAATCGCCTGTGCACGTGACAACCCGATTGAACTTTTTCCGTGCTTTTACGTCTTTAGAGAAGAGCCCCTTTTTGTCATTCCGAGCAAAGCGAGGAATCTGCCGCAACTGTCCGAAGTTCAAATGAGGAACAAGCAACCATGAAATCAAAGTTCTACACTTACATCTTGGCAAGCTATTCGCGTCGCCTCTACATTGGCGTCACTCGCAATTTAAAGCAACGAGTAGAACAACACAAGGCAGGAACCGGCTCAAAGTTCACCAGTCGATACGCAATCAAGTATTTGGTCTACTTCGAGTCATTCCAATACGTCGATCAAGCAATTCAACGGGAGAAGCAACTTAAGGGACTGGATCGCTCGAAGAAGCTGACCCTCGTTGAGTCAGTTAACCCGGACTACGTGGATCTCGTCGAACTTTGATCCATCGCGGCAGATTCCTCGCTTCGCTCGGAATGACAAATTCCACTTTCTTTGTCATTCCGAGGCTTTAGCCGAGGAATCTGCCGTAACTATCCATCGACTGCGTTGAGTAACTCGATCTAGGATCCATCGCGGCAGATTCCTCGCTTCGCTCGGAATGACAAAGGGGGAGTGCGCCTCCACTCACAACAACAACATCGCCCTCCACGACCAAGTCGGTCTACACGACGCAACACCTCCCCTCGACCACGTGAAAACGGGCGCATTTCATGCGCCCCGACATTTTCCTCCTCGTGTTCCCTTTCCCCTGGGTCGCGCACCCCCGCGAGTGTTTAAGCATGTGTTTTGGAGATCGAAAGTATATGTATCGTTCACGCGAATTCTGCTAGTTACCGTAAAACCACGTATCCATGAGGATTTCTTCTTGGTATCGAACTTGTTTGCGGATGCTTCAACGCAGTATGTTTGAGTCATAGCTTCGGCATATCAAACACCTATTGTGAGTTCCTCCTTATCAAATTCAACAAGATAAGCGTCTACCCCAACTAACCACTCTGTGACATAACCCTCGCGGAATAGCTCCAGATATTTTGTCTGGCACTTTAGTGTTGCTTTGCCCAATTTCACGCCTCCAGCTCTCGAGCCGGGGGCGTTTTTGTTTCACCAAATCTCAAGGACCGTTTATATGAAAAAAGAAACCCCCACAATGTTTGTGATGGGCCCGCTCAATGTCGGTGAAGCACACGATCACAACAGCATGCGGTCCCAATTTGAATTTGACCAGTTCTCCAAGCAGTGCAAGAAAGCAAAAGAAGAAGGCGCTCAGGCGGTCAGCACAGACGTTTGGTTGGGCATTGTTCTTAAGGACATCTCATCAACTCGTCATGGCATGCGCGCGACTTTCGACTGGTCACACTACGACCGCATCCTGCAAATTGTTGTCGACGCCGGTTTGAAGTGGGCACCAATTTTGTCCACTCACCACTGCGGCGGCAACATCAATGACAGCGGCTGGATTCCGTTGCCTGAAATTCTCTGGACTTATCTAGCTTCCAAAACTTGCTCCGGCAAATTGGAAGCAGTACGGTTCGTCAGCGAACAAGGTAAAGCCAGCTACGAATCCGTCTCTGTCTGGGCTACTCCCTTGTTTATGCCGCTATTGCAACAGATGTTCCGCTCGTTCAAAGAACACTACGCCAAAGAAGCTAAGCACTTTGCCGAAATCAACTTCAGCTTGGGTCCAACTGGTGAACTTCGCTTCCCCAGCTACAACCAGCATGACGAAGGTACAGGCTATCCAAGTCGCGGCGCTTTGCAGTGTTATTCTGAACTTGCTCTCATAGACTTTGAAAAACGGATGCTCGCCAAATACGGCAGCGAAAGCAAAGTCTTGGCGTCCTGGGAAGATCGTTATCGCGGCAGAATCGCTCCGCCTCGCCCTGAAGATGCAGAAGCCTTCTTCCGGAGAGGAGATCACGTAAATACTCAGTATGGTCGTGACTTCTTCGACTGGTATCAGGATTCGCTCATCCGTCACGGGCGCTTGATCATGTCCAGTGCCATCAATATCTTTGCCGCACGCAGATCACCCTTCAAGAGAGTTGATCTGGCAGCAAAATTGCCCGGCATCGGCTGGAGACTAGGACGATGGACAAGCAGCGGTATTGTCTACGGCGACCGACTAGCTGAATTGTCCGGCGGCATGTTGCGCACAAGCGCTGGTGCCGACTGGGCAAAAGAAGCTGAAGGCGGAGGCTACAGGCCAATACTCAAGCTTTTCCAGGAGCTGAATCAGCTGGCAACAACCAGGGGCAGCCGTGTCGTGCTCTACTTCACTTGCTTTGAACTTGACGATGGTCACTCAGGCAACCACGAAGAAGCACACAACTGCTTGCCCGCTCACCTCTGTCACCTCGTGGGCAGAGAAGCGAAGCGTCAGGGAATTACGCTGAAAGGCGAAAATGCTTTGGGCTGGAAACTCTACCAGTCTGATTCTTGGAAGCGCATGATCTCTTTCCTGCCCATCCGTGGTGGGTTTGGATTGGTTAAGGGTTACACCTTCCTGCGCATGGCGGACATTGTCTCTAACGAAGCGGCTCTTGATGGTTTCAGGCTGATGCGCTGGGCCATCGATAACTTGCTGGAGGACAAAGACGCCACCAAGTAAAGGCAATCCCTCGCTGAATTTGAGAGGAGGACGCAACGCGTTCTCCTCTTTTTTGCCCCACAACTTCCAGAGGGACATTTATGCAGAAATACTTCATCTATCACGGACACTTCTATCAACCACCACGCGAATGTCCTCAACACGGCATCATCGAAGACCAACCCTCGGCGGCACCTTTTCCAAATTGGAACATCCGAATAAATACCGAGTGTTACTTACCTAACGGACAAGCGCCTATTCTCAATCAAGACGGTAGCTTGTTCAAGAAAATGAACAACTACGCCTGGACCAATTTCAACTTTGGTCCGACGCTTCTAGATTGGCTGAGGCAGTACGCGTACAAAACATACGACCTCATCCTGCAGGGCGACAAGGAAAGCATGCAACGGCTCGGACACGGCAATGCCATTGCCCAGGTGTACAACCACATGATCATGCCGCTAGCTAACAGTGTCGACAAACGCACACAGATCTTGTGGGGCAAAGCCGACTTTCGCTATCACTTCGGGCGCGAACCGGAAGGCATGCACCTGGCAGAAACCGCAGTGAATGTATCCACGCTGGAAGCGCTGGCGGCAGAGGGTATCAAGTACACAATCTTGGCACCCAGACAAGCCAAACGTTGGCGCAAACTCGGTGGAAAAAACTGGCGAGTAAGTGGTGGCATAGATCCATCGCGAGCTTATACATGTAAATTGCCATCCGGAAATTCAATTGCCATCTTCTTCTACGACGGGCCAATTTCACAAGCAGTAGCTTTTGAACAATTGCTCTCCAGTGGCGAGAGGTTTTTGAACCGCATAATGACCGGCTTCAGCGACAAGCGAAACCACGATCAAGTCGTGCATGTGGCTGTCGACGGCGAAACCGCCGGACATCACTGGCGGTTTGGCGAAATGTGTTTGGCATGGGTGTTCAATCATCTTGAACACAATTCGGATTTGGAAGTGATCAACTACGGGACTTTCCTGGAGAAACACCCGCCCGAATGGGAAGTGGAAATCCACGATAATTCCAGTTGGTCATGCGCACACGGTATCGAACGCTGGCGCAGTGATTGCGGATGCAAAATGCGCGGCGACTGGCACCAGAGATGGCGCGCGCCACTTAGAGAAGGACTGGATAACCTGAGAGCAAAACTGGACAACATTTTTGTCACCCGAGGTGTCGCATACTTCTCTGACCCGTGGCAGGTTCGCGACAAGTACATTGAAGTCGTGCTAAGCGCAGCCAACGCCAACGCCTTTGCCGCTCGTTACTTCCGTCCATGTATCAACAGCGAGATGGTGCAAAAAGGTTTCGAGCTGTTAGAGATGCAACGCTACGCCATGCTCATGTTCACCAGCTGTGCCTGGTTCTTCGACGACATCACCGGCTTGGAGCCAACACAAAATCTCCACTACGCCGCACGCGCAATTGAACTTGCGCGTCTTTTCAGCGACGAAGACCTGGAATCGGAATTGCTTATCTACTTGGCTAAAGCGGAAAGCAATATGCCTGAGATAAAAGACGGCGCCACGCATTGGAACAGGTACATAAAACCGGGTTGCCCACGTGTGTAAAGCAAAAAGCGAGGACGTAAACTCCTCGCTTTTTCTTTCGCCGCAGTGCGCTACATGAGATAGTACAACCAGAGGACCTCTTTGTCATTCTGAGCGAAGTGACCTTCCAACGACGATACGAAGCTCTACGTCCTTCAACATTGAGGTGAGTCTCTTCCGGTTGGAAGACATGATCCATCGCGTGCGACTCAGAGGCAACCGGACGCTGAACAGCAGCAACTGTATTTGAGTCGACTCAAATCATAGTATTTTGAGTTAGACATTCAGAGCTATTTGCAACTTGACGTGCGATTTTGTGCATTAGTATTGTTTCTTGTAATCCAGACAACACGTCTTGGTAGAGCTGTTGCCAACTTAGATGACGATGCATTAAGCTCGTATCAAGCGGAAACAGACGCGTTTTGAATGATGGCATAATAGCAGCAGGTGGGACGTACAATATTTTACGATGAGGATACAATTGCTGAAGAGATGATGCAATTTCCTCCGGTGCCGTAATTTGACCTGGTCCGATGTTAAGACACAGAGATTGCTTGGAAAACGTAGCCGCTACAATCGCTGCTGCTGCGTCATCAGCGTACAAATATTCGTTCCATCCAAGGTTTTCGCCATCAACCAT
>SBAT01000015.1 GCA_005240105.1 Chloroflexota bacterium | reverse complement strand
GCTACCTTCTTTTGTCGTCTTAGCATTGGTGTAAAGCGCAAATCCGACGATCAGAGCCAGCCCCAGGGAAGTCAGCCACAACCTTGGGTCAGGTTCAAAATACAAGCAAGCAAAAACCAAATACCAAAGGAAGTATCCCCAGAGAATTTGCTTTCCAGGCGGCAATGAGGTCAGGTATTGAATCAAGATTTAGCGAGCTTCGGCTGCTGCAAACCTGGAATTTCCGGAAGCTCCGGTAATTCCGGCATCTTTGGCATCTTCGGCATTTCGGGCAAGTTCAAATCTGATAGCTGAGGCAATTGAGGCATTTCCGGCATCTGGAACTCAGGCAGCTTAGGCATCTCAGGCATTTGAAATTCCGGCATACGCGGTAATGAAAAATCCGGCATTGATGGGACTTGCGGCATATGGAATTCCGGCATTTGGAACTCGGGAAGTTTCGGCATTTCCGGCAACTTCGGAAGTTCCGGTAATTGAGCAAGCAATCCGGACTTTTGCTTGGCTTCAAAACGTGGCACAACTGCTTCGTTCATGTAGCCGACCATTTTGAATAATTTGCAAATGCGCAACACAATCCAAGAAGGATCTACTTCATGAAGTTTGAGTCCCGAACGAGCCGAGCCTGGGAACATGTGGTGGTTATTGTGCCAGCCTTCGCCCATAGCAAGAACAGCTACCCACCAGACATTCACGCTATCGTCCTGTCCGCCGTAATTTTTGTAACCAGCTTTCGGCATGTGGCAAACAACATTCAAGAGCAATGGAATTTGCAACACAGCAAGTGCAGCAAGAGTACTGGCCAAAGCAACTTGCCAGCCAAAAATGAAATACATTGCCACACGCAAACCAATACCAATTGCAAAATTTACTGCGTGTGCTTTTTTCCAGTCTCCGCCTTGATCAAGAAAGCGATAGATTGGATCTTTCAGCAAATCCTTGCCCTGAGCCTTAGGGTCTATGTGCTCCGGATATGTGTCATGCATAGTCCAGCCGATATACGCATTCCAAACACCACCATAGCGCGGGCTGTGTGGATCAAGGGCTGTATCGACATAGCGATGGTGAGCTCTGTGCATGGACGCCCACCAAATGGGGGACCCCTCAAAAGCTAAATAACCACCCAAAACAAAGAAGTACTCAAGTGGCTTAATGCAGGAAAAAGAACGATGGGATAGCAAGCGGTGGTAACCAATGGTCACACCTAAAGCATGCCAGATGTAAAGGGAAAAGAAAAGCACTAAAAATTCGGTCATTAAACCATCCACAATTTAGTATCAAATTTACAAGCCCGAGTATGACATAGAGCACTTAAACGTGACAAGAAAAATACTAGTAGTAAATACTAATAATTTACATCGCTCAAGCAAAAGGACTATGGGTTAATGACCGTCACAGGAATTGATTTTGGTGCCGGTATTTCTGGAGTCGATAGTGGCGATGCTTTGTCGCCCTTCACCTTCTCCAATATCCCTTCACCAACAAGGATGCCTGATGTTGTCGACTGACCAACACCACGTGTCCAGGAACTTGAATCGCCTATGACAAACAAATTGGGGATATTCGTTTCCATATTTTTGGAAACAGTAATTGAATCAGGATAGCTCTTGCATTCAGGGCCGTAAAGCAATGTGCAATTGTCGGCAACTCCTGGGCAAATTTTGTCCAGTGCTTCTAGATACTCGATGATACCCTCGAGAATACGGTAAGGGTAAGCAAGGGCCAAATCGCCACATTCAGCTTCCAGAGTTGGCTTGATCAAATTATTCTTCAATGATTTTGTTCGTCTACCGGCTTTCAAATCTCCTAGACGCTGGATCAAAGGACCACCACCAGCAAGCATGTTGACCACTTTTGCAATAGTCTGCGAATAAAGCTGTGGGTCTTTGAACGGACGAGTGAAAGTCTTAGATACAAGAACAGCAAAGTTGTTGTTCTCCGACTTTTCGTACATCTTCGAGTGACCATTCACAAGGACATAATCACGGTGGTTTTCCGGAGTCACAAATCCCTTTGGATTAGAGCAGAAGTTGCGCACAACATCATTTGTACGTTTGGTGCGGTAATAAAGCTTGGGTTCGTAGAAACGCCTGTCTACTTCTTCGGTAAAGAAACAGCTTGTCTCCACTCTTACACCAATATCAACTTGCCCTGGGTGAATATCCAAGTCTTTATAGAATTCCTGCTGCGTCAGCCAGTGAGCGCCGCCACGACCGGGGGCTAAAATGCAGTAATCAAAAGTGTCCTGCTGCTCGTTCTGCGGATTGCGATAGCGATCATATGTAAGAGCAAAACGACCGCCATCAACACGGCGTGCTGTAAGAACTTTGGTATCCCAGTGAAAAACAATATTGGGACCCTTGTCCGTAATTTCTTTAAGAATGCTGCTGTTGATTGCCGGAGCATTGTCAGAGCCGCAATGCAGCAATTCTTGATAGTGATAAGTCATGCCAGCAAGAGCCGACTTACGCTTAATCCATTCCAGATCGTCAGCATTTGGCACGACTACCGGAATTTCAACGGGCGCATGATGGAGAATTGCTGCCTTAACCTTATCCAGGCGCTTTTGCAATTCCGCCGGTCCAATTAAGTCGTACAGACGACCGCCAATTGTCGGCGAGGCGGACAAAATAACCTTGAAGTCGTTCCAGCTGCCGGCAGATTGTCCAGGAGCACAGTAGCTGCAAGCTTTAGGTGGACAAACTTCCAGCTTGCCCTGGTCTATTGGGCAGGCGTAGCGTTTGCTGTATTCAGGTCCAACGTCAAAAACGTGTACTTCGACATTGGCTCCTGCTAATTCCCGAAGGGCAAAGAGACCGGAAGCGCCAAGACCAACAAGTGCAAGCTTGCGCATCGAACCTCGGACAGTGTTGGAACCAAATTTTCCAACCAGACCAAAATTCTACCACATTAACTTAGTTTCCAAGAAGTTATTTATGGCTGACTTCAGGGCGGTTTATCCCACGTTCAGCCAGTGCCAGCTTCACTTCTGTTCTATCGTCGAAAGGAATTGTCTTGTCGGCCAGGATTTGATAATTCTCATGCCCTTTGCCAGCTACAACAACTACATCCAAGCTTCCTGCTCGGCTAATAGCCAACCGAATAGCTCTTGAACGATCCGCCTCTACCTTGACTGAAGACATGCGCTTAACACCAGCCAGAATGTTGGCGATGATTTTCTGTGGGTCTTCACTTCTGGGGTTGTCCGATGTAATGACGACAACATCTGCCGACTTCTCGGCAATTTCGCCCATCTGTGGGCGTTTGGAAGGATCTCTATCACCACCACAGCCAAAGACAACAACTAACTGCCCATCTTTAGGGACCATTGCCCTGGCCGCTTTCAAAACATTGTCCAGTCCATCCGGAGTGTGTGCGTAATCGACAACACATAGAGGTTCATCAGTAGATTCGCCAGTAACTACTTCAAAGCGACCACTTACGCCACCAAAGTCAGAAAGCGCATCGGCAATTACCTTCAGGCTGACACCTTCAGCCAGGGCAATAGCCATCGCCGCCATAACGTTGTAGACGTTGAAGTGGCCGGTCAGGCGAATATTTGTCGTCAGGTCACCATCTGGAGTGGCAATAACAAGCTTCGTGCCTGAGAAATCAAATTGAGCGGACTTGACGTAAATGTCGGCATTGTCGCTCCAGCCATAAGTAAGTTTGCGCACGCTTGTCCCAATTACCTTGAGAAACTCACCGGCTAAAGCATCATCTATATTGACCACGGCAGATTTACCGTCGTGACTTGTTTGATTCATGGACTCAAACAAGATGCGTTTAGAGCGCCAGTAATGGTCCATGGTCTGGTGAAAGTCCAGGTGGTCTTGAGTAATATTGGTCAAGCAAGCCGAGGCAAAATGACAGCCGCCAACACGCTTTTGAACAAGCGCATGACTGGATACTTCCATAGCCACATGACTGCAACCGGCCTCCACCATCGAGGACAGAATACGGTGCAGGTCTGATGACTGAGGCGTTGTGAACTTTGTATTCTGATATTCATCTTGACCAGGCCAACGTGCGCCCAAAGTACCTATCAAACCTATTTTGTGCCCGGCGCGTGTAAGGATGTGTTCAACAATGTGGGTAATTGTCGTTTTGCCATTTGTGCCTGTAACACCTAGAGGTCTAAGTTTCAGGCTTGGATAATCATAGAAATGATCTGCCAACAAAGCCAAAGCCAGACGGACATCTTTGACGACAAAGTAAGGAACAGATATTCCTGTCTGCTCGCGTTCCGAAAAGATGCAAGAGGCGCCATTTTTTATGGCTTGGCCAACGAACTCGTTGCCGTCGACATGCTCACCTGGGATACAGCAGAAAGCATGTCCGGGAGTAACTGCTCTAGAGTCGTAAGAAACGCCTGTAATAGCTAAGTCGGCAACCGGCGTAGAAATGTTCTTCGCCTCCAGCAGCTTTAGCACTGAGTCTATGGTCTTTGCTTGTTTCTCTAACGGCATGTCCACAATCTCCTCAAGCTATGAATATAGCGCAAAAGGGCGGTCAATGACCGCCCTTTCAACAACTTCTATGACAAATGCATGATTCCCTGCGGAAGATTTCTCCACTACGCACCCTGACGGCTGCTCCGGTCGAAATGACAAAGGGCAGAACTATGCTGGGTAAACGCTTACCAGCTTGCGGCCACGCGACATTTCGAATTTCACCACACCATCGACAACTGAGTACAGTGTATCGTCGCTGCCAATGCGGACATTGACGCCTGGGTGGATGCGTGTACCACGCTGTCTGACCAAAATGCTTCCGGAGTTTGCTACTTCACCAGCAAACATCTTTACGCCTAATCTTTTTGGTTGGCTGTCGCGGCCGTTGCGAGTCGAGCCGCCGCCCTTCTTATGTGCCATTGCCTAAATCCTCTTTTTGTTTACTCTTCTGATTTAGCTTTTTCAGCTTTTGGCTTAGCTTCCTTCTTAGCTGCCGGCTTTTCAGCTGACTTCTTAGGAGCTTTGCCTGATTCTTTTTTGGCTTCTTTCTTAGGAGCCTTGGCTTCTTTAGCTTCAGCCTTCTTAACTGGAGCCTTTTTGCCCGGATCTTTCGACTCGGCAAGGACTTTGTCTTTTAATTCAATTGAATCGATGATCACGCGGGTGTGACCTTGTCTGTGTCCTTGCTTCTTACGTGTGCCTTTCTTCGGGCGCATGTGGTACACAATCACCTTCTGTCCACGACCGTGGGAGATGATGCGTCCTTTGACCTTAGCACCGTCAATATAAGGTTCGCCAATGTGCGATCCCTTGCTGTCGACAATCATCAACACCTTTTCAAAGGTGTAGCTGTCGCCTGGCTCCAAGGCCAGCATTTCTACATCAATAAAACGACCAGCTTCGAGCTGATACTGTCTTCCACAAGCTTCTACGATGGCGTACATGACCGTCTCCAAAATTCGTCAGAACTACGCGTCCAGGCGCCTTGCCTGAGGACTGCATAGGAATTGATGATCCTATCAAAGAAGGACCGCTCTCAACAACCTCAATCTCGAAATATGTAATGAAAAAGCCCACAAATTAGTCTTTTATAAAGTATTGACCTTGTAGGGGCGCATTGCATGCGCCCGAAATACAATAGCCACATGGCAGACGCAGTAAACGAAGCAGAACTAGGGCGAAGCAAGCAAGGATCGACTCCCAAGGAGCATCTCTGGCACTTGTTGTCGATCGGCTGGAATCCCAACGCTCCTCTTATACAAAGATATGCAGTTGAAAACGGGCTGCGTAACGAACTTGACGAGTGGGAACACAACAATCGCCAGCAGGCTCCAAAGATTAGCAAAAAGCGCTAGGAGCGCTTTTTGTAACGCGCCGGTTCCGGCTCCGCCTACACCTTCGCTTGGCGTCCGCCAACCCAAGGACGCCTCACTGCGACCGGCTCATCGCCGCTCTTGATCGGCTTCTTGTGGCATTTCGAATACTTACAGAATTATGTCATTTCCATTAATGACTAGCAGGTTGCCTCTTTAGCCCGCTATCATCAATGTCAGTTTCTTACCTTACCCACGGGGTTATCACCTAAATGTTGCAAGTTGGAAAAAAATCTCCAGATTTCGACATGCCCTCAACAAAGGACATGAAGGGTCTCAAAGAGAACGTCCGCCTTTCAGATTATAAAGGCAAGTTCCTCATTCTATTCTTCTACCCACTAGATTTCACATTTGTATGCCCGACCGAAATCAAGGCATTCAACGATCGTTATGATGAATTCAAGAAGGCCGGCGCTGAAATCATCGCTGTTTCAACCGACAGCGTATACAGCCACCGCGCTTGGATCAACACCCCAGAAGACAAGAACGGACTTGGCTCGCTCAAGTTCCCACTCGCTTCTGATATCACCAAAGATGTCAGCCGTGACTTCGGCGTCTTGATTGAAGAGAAGGGCATCGCTTTGCGCGGTCTCTTCATCATCGATCCAGAAGGCAACCTCCAATACCAAGTTGTTCACGCATTGAACATCGGCCGCTCTGTTGACGAAACATTGCGCGTATTGGAAGCCATCAAAACCGGCGGACTCTGCGGCGCTGACTGGAAGCCTGGTCAAAAGCCACTGCAAGTCTAAGAGCTGAAATAACAAATCAGTAACTAACCAGATCTGCCAAAAGCGGATCTGGTTTTGTTTTTGGCGTAGAATTAGACGTTAGAAGTGCGAACTAGCCAAGGAGAAATACATGCCGCTTCGTATGGATAGTCAAATGCCATCTCTGGATGGTGGAACTGACTGGTTTAATTCAGAGCCAGTCAAGACCGAAGATCTCAAAGGCAGTCCGACAATCATCCACTTCTGGGCCATTAGCTGCGGCATTTGCAAAGAATCCCTACCGGATATCGCTCAGTGGATAGAGAAGTACAAGTCTCATGGTCTGAAGGTAGTGGCCATCCACATGCCGAGACAAGAAAGCGACACAAATGTCGAGGCAGTCAAGGAGAACATAGCCGAATACGAATTGACCTGGCCTTGTGTGGTCGACAACTGGCACACAATTACAGATGCTTTCGAAAACAAGTTCGTGCCCGCATTCTATATTTTCGACGCCGATCAGAAGCTGCGCCATTTCCAAGCCGGCGAAAAAGCAGCCAAAATGGTCGAGCCCGCGCTCGAGCGCTTGCTTAAGCAAACGTCGGCTACATAATGACACTAATAGCACCTCCGTTTACCAGATCTCAACGAGCATTCGAACGCGCAAGCAAGGTCTTGCCCGGCGGTGTTAATTCGCCAGTCAGATCATGCCAGGCAGTTGATGCTGACCCAATTTTTATCGACCACGCCGATGGCGCCTTCATGTGGGATGTAGATCAGAATCGTTATATAGACTATGTCGGCTCCTGGGGTCCAATGATTTTGGGACACCGCCACCCGCGAGTATTGGAGGCTCTAGAAGATGCTCTCGAGCACGGCACCAGTTTTGGCGCACCCTCCATTGCTGAAATTGAACTTGCCGAATTAATTGTAAGCTCTGTGCCAAGCATCGAAATGGTCAGACTGGTATCATCCGGTACCGAAGCGACCATGTCGGCAATTCGGCTTGCCCGCGCTTTTACCAAGCGAGACATGGTAATCAAATTTGACGGATGCTATCACGGTCATGCGGATTCCTTTTTGATCAAAGCCGGTTCGGGACTACAGACACTGGGAATTTCAAGCTCTCCAGGCGTGCCTGAAGAATTGGCCAAATTGACTGTGTCGCTACCTTTCAATGACATTGATGCGCTGAAAGCTGCCTTCAAAGAACACGACAAGAAAATAGCCGCCATAATTCTTGAACCAATCATTGGCAATGCCGGATTGATCTTACCCAAGGATGGTTATTTAGAAGCAATGAGAGAACTTGCCACTAAGCATGGCGCATTGCTCATCTTTGATGAAGTGATGACAGGTTTTCGCGTGGCATTAGGTGGCGCGCAGCAGCTGTACAAAATAAAGCCCGATCTAACAACGCTGGGCAAGATAATTGGTGGTGGCTTGCCTGTCGGAGCCTACGGCGGCCGTCGGGACATCATGGAAATGATTGCTCCTCTTGGCTCCGTATACCAAGCCGGCACATTATCAGGGAACCCACTGGCCATGGCGGCCGGAACCGCCCAACTAAGGATGCTGCAGATTCCTCATAGCTACGAGCAATTGGAACACCGCACACAAAGATTGGCTGACGGACTAACTGAATTAATCCAGAAGAGCAAAGTCGTAGCTCAAGTGGCAAACGTAACGGGCATGATTTGCTTGTTCTTCAACAAAGACAAAGTGACGGATTTAGCAAGTGCTCAGAAGTGCGACACCAAGAAATTTGCTAAATTCTGGCAAGCATTAAGAGATCGCGGCATTTATTGGCCACCCTCCCAATTTGAAGCAGCGTTTATTTCACTAGAACATTCCAAGCAAGACATAGACGACACCTTAAAAGCTGTCGAGGAAACTCTCAAGGTCATTTAAATAAGGAGGAGCGATGTCTCACGTAAAACGTTTTGTCATTCCTACCTCTTTTACTTTGTCATTTCGACCGACCGAAGGGAGTGGAGAAATCTTCCGTAAGGATCCGACAATCGACTTGGCAAACTCGATTGAAGTACAGTCGGGGAAGATTCCTCGACTACGTCGCTTCGCGACTTCGCTCGGAATGACAAAGGTGAGAGGGCTCGGAATGACAAAGGCTATTTGCGTGATTTTGGCGTGCGGTCTTTTGTCAGTATTGCCCAGCTACTCAAAAGTAGGCGATGGCACTCTCCTTGATCCACCATCAACCTTTGGCTTGAAACTTCTCAACAAACTAAGCGGAGACGAAAACGTTTTCCTATCACCCTTCAGCATCCACTCTTGCTTAGAGATGGCCTATGCCGGTGCCGCAGACAAAACCGCCACCGACATGGCTAACGTCTTGAATATTAGCGGCGTAAATGCACAGACTGCCGCAGCAAACTACACCAGCTTGATACGCGACCTAACAACACCTCTGAACAATCCAAGTATTTCCGGACCCGGCAAATCACTGACATTGGAAATAGCCAATTCAATTTGGGCCAACAAAGACGTCAATTTCGTCCCAGCCTACAGCAAGCTTCTGCAAAATTCGTTTAACGCCGAAGCAAAGTCAATTGATTTCAGCAAGGCTGCCAGTGTCGGCACAATCAACAACTGGGTCAAGGACAAAACTCACGGCAAAATAGACTCCATTGTCCAGAGCCTAGACCCATCGACACTACTTATGCTCATCAACAGCGCCTACTTCAAAGCGCATTGGGACAAAGTATTTGATAAATCGCTGACCTCTTCGAAGGACTTTCATCTACTCACAGGCAAGCCTGCCAAAGCGATGATGATGCAGCGCGAAGGACGTTATTCCTACTATGAAGACAACAACCTGCAAGCTATCAAGCTTCCATACACAGATAGCCGTTTTGCAATGTTCGTCTTTTTGCCCAAAGGAAATAGCGACGTCAACAAGTTCTGCCAGTCGCTCAATGCCGACACCTGGACCCAATACATGTCCAAGATGTCCACTCGTTCAGGGAAG
>SBAT01000014.1 GCA_005240105.1 Chloroflexota bacterium | reverse complement strand
CTGTTTCGGATAGGATGCCAGCTTGCGCATCAGCAGTGATGCGGAGGTTGTTCCATGGCGAATCGAGGCAGCCGCTCTTAGAATTTCATTCCAGTTGTCTTCAATGAGCTGGGTATCTATGCGGTCTTTGATTAACGTGTTCACGTGGCCAAAGTCATCAATCGGTCCGATCGAAAACAGCTTAAGCTTGAACAAATCTCGGATTCGGGGCGCAAACATATAGCCGAGCAAAACAGTAAGAGCAAATACATGATCGGTAAACCCGGCTGTGTCGGTGTAATGCTCCTTGATGTTCAGGTCGGTCTCGTGATTTTCGAGCGCATCAATAACGTGCAAAGCCTCGCGGTCATTGGTGCTGATGACCTTATGAGCGAAAGGCAATCCAATGTCTGCCACATGGTTGTAAATAGTGACGCCACGCCCAGTACCGAAGTAGCGTGCATTCCTATCGGCATGAGCGGCTTGTACGGCAACTCTGATTCGCATTCCGTCTGATGAAGACTTGGTTCCATCGCCCCATGCCTTTGACACCGGAGAATGCAAAACGTAGTTGTCTATCTCAGCCTGAGCCAAAGACAGAGTTTCTTCGCGGATGTAGAGGTCTCGTGCTCCAGCCAGCTGCTTGTACGAATAGGGGCAGGAATCAGCCATCTTTGTCAGTCCATGATTCAGTCCCGAGGCTGTTATTGCGGCAAGTAGAACCAATTGCCGCTCGCCAGACACTGGTTCACCGCTGCTTATGTGAGTGAAGTGCCGCAGGAATCCCACGGTAGCATTGACCTGTATAAGCAAGTCGGGAATGGAGACGCGAGGGAACAGGTTGTAGATGCGGCGCTGTGCGAGTTTTACTTCTGCCGGCACTTCGCTATCAAGTGATGAGAGATGCCAGGTTCCATCAGCATCTATGGAAATATCAGCCAGGTCTGGAAGATTGGTCTGCAGCGATTTCATAAGCTGGGTCAGCGTTTCTTTCCTCGATTGCAGATAAGAAGCAGCATCAGAAGTTATCTCCAAGCTGGTGCTGCCAGCCTTGACGAGATTTTCCCAAGACTCCCTGGGAATCAAATAGCTCTCAAAATCTCTGTAGCGGCGGCTTCCCTGAACATGCGCATCGCCAGACCGCATATTGCCTCTGAGCCTATGATAGGCACAGGCCTCGAAGAAGTTCGGGTTGACCTTGTTCCCAGAGACCACGTGTGGCTCCCAGGTGGGAGTAACATGATCGAGCGGCGCTGTCACGGTGTCTCCGGCAACTTTCTGCTCCAGGGCAGTGACGCGCTTATTAGCTTGCGCAAGTGCGGAAACGTAATTCAGGGCATCGATAGCAGGCTGCTTTTTCAGAACCGAGCCAAAGTTCAAGGTATCAAACATCTCCAGAAGAGCTGCGCGCATGCGCCTATACTTACTCTCTATCATGTCGAGATAGTCTAAATCGGCAGGTCTGACAATGCCCTCCGCACCAGTCACTGTCGCGGCCAGCGTTGGTTCATCGACTGCCTCAAAAACAGTGGCGTAAGGGTCCAATCCTTCTGATTTGGCTTGTAACAAGGCTTTGGCCGCGGCCGCCAAGATGCGAAGATGGGAGTTGAATTTGCGAGCGTTGACTTTGAAGTGCTCTTTCTGCCGGTTCTTACCTTTGGTCATTAGCTCTGTAATGAGCTTGTCGAACATGTCCAAAGTCTGATCGACTAGATCCTGAGACATTTCTGATAGGTAGCCAACCAACAAGGCATGCCTCCGGTTGTCAGGAAGCTTAAGCAGTGCCTGGCTCTTGTACTTGCTGCACCTCCTGGACAAATCGATGATCCGGTCCCGATGCAGCCTGGCATCGAGCGGCGGCAACTGAATGTCCTTTATGAGCTTTACTCTTTGCACCAATGTCTTTAGGCTTTTTGCTGATGGAGCCTGCGGAGCCTGAGTCAACCAACTGAATGGCGTCTTGCCGTTCAGAGTTGCTTCTGGCAAGAGAAGCCCATCCAGTCTTGCTTTCTGCACACTGTCCAAGTTGGTTGTCAATCTTGTTTCGAGCCTTGACGCTGCTAACCTGAGCACCATTTCCACCAGGCGCTCAGTTTCCGTGATGCCTGGAGCGATAATCTGTTCCTCTCTCATCAAATCCAGGGCTTTCATTGCCAGTGGCAACGGTCTATGGTTCTGCATTGCCATCGGCAATAACTTCCGTGTTATGGCTAGTATTTCTCGCCAGCCATAATTGCGAAACCCATACAGCTCGCGAATTTCCCGCATATGTTCATAAAGAGTAACCTCGCGACTCCCATACTCATCAAATGCGGAAACCGGCAACTCTAGCTGGGCTGCGATGTGTGAAAGCACCCGTTGCGGAACGGCTGATATGTCTGACGCCACTCGTCCAGGAAACCTCAAATAGCAAAGCTGTAAAGCGAATCCAAGCTTATTGTGATCTCGCCGGCGGGCGTGAGTAACGTGCAAGTCTTGCTCGGAAAGCGTGTGATACCGGGCAAGGAGACGATCTGAAACATCATCAGGTAGCTGGACCAACTTGGACCGTTGTTCTTCAGTAAGCAGGCTTGTATTCTTCGATGCCATTAGTATTTCAGTAGATTTATCGCTCTGTGTTTGTCTGCTGGATCAACTGCCAAATACTCTTGCAACTGGCTCAAGCTGGCATGCCCTGAGATGTCCTGAATGGTGCGTAATGGCACTCCAGCGCGGCTCATGTTTGTAAGGCACGTCCGGCGCATTGAGTGTGTGGATGCGTCTTGCAGCCGCAGGCGATCGAAGGCATCTCTAAGAATATAGTGAGCCCGTACACGCTCCAAATGCCCTGTGGCTGAGATGTCCGAAGGAAACAGCCACTGAGATCGGTCATGCTGCTTGTGATACAAATGCAGCCGGTCTCTCAGTTTAGGGTGTATTGGAATCTCGCTGTAGACTGTGTTTTTCTTCTTCGCACGAACAACCTTCAGCAGATTTCTAACACCGCCACTTGCCGTAAAAACCTGGTCATATCTGAGTTTGATGATTTCTGCAATCCTCAGCCCGGTATATATCCCCAAAGCAAAAAGCGCTTGATCGCGGCTATTTCTGAGCACTCTGAAGATGTCTGAGATTTCCTTTTGCGTAAGAACTTTGGCTTTGCCAGGCATATGTGCAAAACTTCCCAGAAGATATATTTTGTTCATTCTACAGGCTCGTAAGTTCATCGTGAATAAGAACACGCTCAACTGGGTGGCGTCTTGTCATGAACAAAACTGTACTTTTGTTCACTCACTAGGCAATAAAAAAGCTGCCAAGTACCTTAGCGTAGGTTTTCCCCAAAAAAATGTCGGTACCCGAGCTTCAAAGCGACCAAAATCCTGAGGGCCCCACAGTTTTTTATGCTCTCCGGAGCCAGGTTGGGGATTCTGTTTTTTGTCAAAAAAACAGAATCCTTATTTATGAATTCTTTTGATAAAACACAAAATTCACTTACGCCAATTTTTTCAGGATAAGTGAATTATCAGCACCAATAGATGCTTTTGTTATTTTTTCAAGACAGCGTTTTAAGAACCAACACCAATTGAGATACCTCATCTATAGTACCAGCAATTTTTCAAACTACAAGTACCAGGAAATGAGTTCTCATTTAGATTGGTTTTCATGGCTCGTCCGTCGATGCATTTTATCCGAACGTGCGAGCGTCTCGTAATGCAAATTATGCTTCATGGTG
>SBAT01000047.1 GCA_005240105.1 Chloroflexota bacterium | reverse complement strand
GGTATTGGTTAATGCAAGTGCTGGGCTGCCATCACCATCAGCAATCGCCAGATAATCATTTGGATCATTAATAGCCGGTTGGATCTGATGTATTCTTGGCTCGTTTAATGAATCAGCAAAAGACACATAATCAAGTCCGGCAATATGAGCTGACCGTGGACCGACATCTATAATTTGGTTGTTCTTAAAGCGGATCATCGAGCCGCCGGCCACACCTACAGTGCGCACATCTAGCGTGCGCATGTAAACTCTGTGCCCGCCCACTTCTGCTGATTTAACCAGAGCCTTGCCGTTTCTAATTGCTGAAATGTCCGTGCTGGTTCCGCCGACTTCTAAGAAAATACCGTCCGAGATGTGCAAGTACATCATCGCTGCTGCCACGCCGGCAGCCGGTCCTGAAAGCATGGTTTGAATCGGTTTTTTGCGCATGGCTTCAATGTCCATGACGCCTCCGTCCGAGCGCATGATCATAATCGGCGCCTTAATGCCTGCCTGACGGACGGATGATTCAGTCATATCGGCAGTCTGCATCATTTTTGGCAGCATGGAAGCGTTAATAATTGCTGTTCTGGTTCTTACCTTTAATCCGTAGAGTTGACTTATGTCCGAACCGGCGGTGGCCGGCAAACCCATTTCTTTGGCAATTGATAAAACGCGCAATTCATTTTCCGGAGTGTCCACGGAAAACGCTTCGCTTATGGCAATTGCCTTGGCTCCTTCATTAACCAATTCATTAATTGTTTTCCGAATAACTTCATCGTTCAGAGCTGTTGTCGTGTTGATAAAGCGGTGATAGGTGGTGAGGAATTTTCCTTTGGCTAATTCTATGCGGCCAATGTTAGTGGCTAGTCTTGCCAGATAGCTGTTGGCGCCCTGTCCCATGCCAATCACGCCTACTTCAGCAACGTCACCTTCAAGCAGGGCATTGGTTGCCTGTGTTGTACTGTGGGCAATGAAACCGACATCGGCTGGATTAATGCCGGCGTCTGCCAGCAACTTATTTAACGATTCAATTATTCCTTTGGCCACACCTTCTTGGGCTTTGTGTGTTGTTTTAACTTTTACTTTGCCTAAGATGGTCAGAGTCAGTCCATCGATGGCTACGGCGTGCGTAAATGTGCCGCCCACATCAATGCCAATTCTAACTGTGCCGGCCATATTTTCTCCTTACTAGCTTACATAGCCAAAAGCGACAGCCAGGCAGAGCCCGAGGAATGACAAAGTCCAGGCATAAGGCAGAGTTTTCTTAAGTATGGTTTGTGTGTCGATGGCCAAGTAATTGGCTACCCATAAATTCTGTGTGTTGGCTGGATCGCAAATGCCTTGAATTTGTCCAACCGACCAGACCATACCGAGAATTGCTTTGGAAGATAGGATGTTTACCTTGCTAATCAGCGACAAAAGTCCTGCTCCCATTCCCCACATGTTTAACGGTCCGCGATAAAGACATAATGGGGCAAAGATTGTGAAACCAACTATGTAAGCAAGCGCATGGTTGGGCACTGCCTGCTGAAGCAATGGGGCCATGGCATGAGAAACATTAGGATGCATTACCGATTTAACCAGCATGCCCAGTCCAATGATTAATACGACAGCTGGAACAACGGCCGATATGCCTTCGATTATTGATTTGGTCAAGACATTAACTGAGTTGTGTTGCCATGTAATTAGAACGCCGAATGTAATACCGGCAACAAATGCCGGAATAAATTCCCAGTGGCAAACCAAAACTAGAATAAGCGGAATGATTGGAGTTAATAATGCAAGAGATGGCAAATCGGCGATGCGCTTTAAATGACGCCATAGCGCATAAACAATCAATGCTCCCAATAATACAGTTGCAGCCCAAATTGATTCAGGGCTGGCTGTCAGCACTTCCTTTTCTTTAAAACTGGACATCTGGAAGTAGAGGACCCCATAGCCAATTAAGAGGACAAAAATTGTGGCTAATGCTGATTTGATGTGGCGGGCGCCCAGCTGGACAAACAAGAAGGTCATAATCCCCAGGGCAACAATGCCGGAGAAGGGCAAGAGAAATGCCATCATGTCCTGGCGTGTTAGTCCCAACGTATTAATGTACAATTGCCAATTGGTCAGATTGAACATGCCACCAAAGCTAATACCAAATAACAGAAGACCGGCAGCAGTTGCCGCTGAAATCCCCAGAGATAACATTACCGGCAAAACTATTGTGCCGACCATTATGACGGCGCCCAGTCCGCCTAATGTGGAAAAAAGAATTGCCGTCACCAGCGTCAATAATATCCCTAAGAGAAAGGGATTGTCGCCGCCGAATTCAGCCACCCAACGTACCAGTGATTTGGCAATGCCTTGCTGGTTGATAAGCTCAGCTAAAACTGCGCCAAACATGGCTGTTGTAACAACATCACCGTACTTCAGCGCACCCTGATTGATGATCTCAGACAAAATATCCGCCGGGCTCACTTGGGCAATGATGGCAATTGCCACAGCCATAATGGGCAAAGCAAGCAAGGTGGACAGATGGCGCGTGTACATAAGCGCGGCCATCACCAGGAAAACTAGAAAACAAGCAATGCCGATTAGGGACGAATCCACTCTTGTAGCCCTTAGCCAATCACGCATTTAGTATAGCCCCTTTGTCATTCCTCGGTAGCGCTCGGAATGACAAAACAGGGTCTTACATGACATCCGTTAATTTGATCGGGTACAATCATTTCTTCCATATATGAATAAACGAGCGAGCAACATGAACAAAACTTTGACGGAATTCATCTGGCAGCCAAGCGGCAAATACATGGATTGCCGCGTAGCCGATTTCATGACCAAGCAAGGCATTTCTGATTGGCGGACATTGCTTGAGCGTTCACGTCAAGATACAGAGTGGTTCTGGCAAGAAGCACTCAAGTACATGGAAGTCTCCTGGTTCAAGCCGTATAGCAAATTACTAGATACATCGAAGGGTTTTGCCTGGGCGAAATGGTTTGTTGATGGCGAGATCAATATATATGCCAATTGTTTGGATTGGCATGTACGCCCCGAGAACAAGACTGTTGTCAATCGCAAGCCAGTGGGCAAAGATCACCCAGCAATTATTTGGGAATCAGATGATGGTGGTTTGCGTAAGCTGACATACGGCGAGCTTGATGAGATGTCTGCCAAGGTTGCCGCTTCCCTAGTTAAGATGCAGGTCGGTGCTGGTGACGCAGTGGGTATTTACATGCCGATGGTGCCTGAAGTTGTAGCTGTGATGTTTGGCTGTTTAAAAATTGGTGCAGTGCCTGTGCCAATTTTTAGTGGTTTTGGAACCGAAGCCTTGTCTGCTCGTCTGGCAGATGCTGAAGCAAAAGTTTTGTTTACGGCGGACGCCGGTAAGCGTCGCGGAAAAGTTATTCCAATTAAACCTGATGCTGATGAAGCTGCCAAAAGTGTTCCGAGTCTCAAGCATGTAGTAGTTCTTGATCATTGCGGCACAAAAGTAAATTGGACAGACGGCAGAGATCTCAAATGGGAAGACGCCGTTTTGTCGGCAAGTCCTCTGAAAGAGACTGCTCGATTGCCGGCTGAGCACCCATCAATGTATTTGTATACGTCCGGCACAACCGGTAAGCCGAAAGGCACCGTGCATACGCATGCAGGAGCCCTTGCTCAAATTGCCAAAGAAGTTGGTTTTGCTTTTGATACCAAACCTGATGATGTATTTTTCTGGGTGACAGATATCGGCTGGATGATGGGCCCTTGGGAAATGATCGGCGTGACGTTTTGGGGCGGGACAATGGTACTTTTCGAAGGAGCACCGAATTATCCCAACCCGGACATACTCTGGGAAATAATTGAAAGACATAAAGTAACCATGCTGGGAATAAGCCCAACAGCTGTGCGAGTTATCAAACCGGCCGGTGATGAGTGGGTGGATAAGCATGATCTTTCAAGTTTGCGTTTGCTGGGCTCAACAGGGGAAGCCTGGGATGAAGACAGTTACATGTGGTTCTTCAACAAAGTCGGTGGCAGGCGTTGTCCGGTAATTAACATTTCCGGTGGCACCGAAATTGTTGGCTGCCACTTGCAACCTTTGCCAATCATGCCTTTAAAGCCCTGCTCGCTAGGAGCACCAGCATTAGGAATGGATGCCGATGTCTTTGACGAGTCGGGTGCAAGCATCAAGAATGCTAT
>SBAT01000279.1 GCA_005240105.1 Chloroflexota bacterium | reverse complement strand
CCCCTGCACTATATGTCCCTTAATTGCCCTTTGCTTATCGGAATTATTTGTCAGCACAACCTTTTTCTTGATTGGGATATGAGTATTACGTCTGAACAAATTAGCAACGTGACCATGCGGAGTTTCAATTCCTAAAGACATTGGCACTACATCAAGCAGCAAAATGTCATCAAGTTCGCCTGCTAGAATTCCGCCTTGAATTGCCGCACCAATCGCCACAGCCTCGTCCGGGTTGACTGCACGCAAAGGATCTTTTTGAAAGATATCACGAATCAATTGTTGTACGGCTGGAATTCTAGTTGTGCCGCCAGCCAGAAGTATGTTATCTATGTGGCTGACATTTAGCTTGGCGTCCTCCAGCACTTGATCGACTGGAAGCCTGGCTGCTTCTACCAGGTGTTTAGTCATACGGTTGAAATCAAAGACAGTAAGCACAGCTTCGAAATCGACTGGATGTCCTTTGTTGTCTTCGGCAATAAAGGGCAGCTTAATTAACGATGAGCTGCAACTGGACAATTCAATTTTGGCGGCCTCTGCCGCTTCTCGGAAACGCTGCAAGGCAACTAAATTATTCTCGATTTCGATGTTGCTTTGCTCCATAAGCTTGGCCTTCATCCAATCAATAATTACCCTGTCAAAATCATCACCGCCCAACTGCATATTGCCGTTAATAGCCTTCACATGCAAAACATGGTCGTGAATTTCCAGAAGTGTGATATCAAATGTGCCACCACCAAAATCAAAGACAACCACGCGGGAAGTCTGATCTATTTTGTGCAGTCCATAGGTCAAGGCGCTGCTAGTTGGCTCGTTGACAATGCGGACAACGTCCAGTCCGGCAATTTGACCGGCATCCCGGGTAGCCAATCGCTGCGCATCATCAAAGTAAGCAGGTACGGTAATAATTGCCTTGGTCACCTTTTCGCCCAAATAATCTTGGGCTTGCCTTTTCAATTTCTGCAGGATCAAAGCAGATATTTGCTCAGGAGAATAGACACGATGATCAAGGACAAGCTTATCCTTAGTGCCCATATGCCTTTTTATCGACTCTATTGTTCGCTCGGGGTTCATCACCGCCTGCCGCTTAGCCAACTGACCGACAAGCTTACTTCCATCAGGCGTGAAGGCAACAACACTAGGCGTTGTCGGATAACCTTCTGAATTGGGGATGACGACAGGCTGTCCGCCCTCAATAACAGCGACACAGGAATTAGTCGTACCCAAATCAATGCCGATAATCTTGTGACTCATGGACTAAAGCCACAGGATTCGTCAGAACCCTGTCCCCCTACTTAATCTTGCTGATGAATTCATACCCAGACAGGCAAACGTCCTAATATATTTAAGTGAAAGTTAACCTTGTCTTAGTTCGAATTCTTTAGACTGAGACGCCCTTATCGGTTGTCGTCTTCATATACTGCGCAACTATCCCTTCAAGGTCGTGCATTTTGCTGTTAATATCCGCCGTATCGGACTCCAGTACAGCATTGCGCAGACTGTTTATTGCCTGGCGGACAATCGTTTTTTCAACCTGTAAGGCTTCGTCACCGTTCGCCGAAAGCAATTCTTCCGTCTGAGTAAGCACCTTTTGGGCTTGAGCTGATGCTTGATTGCGCTCAACAGCCTTGCGTTCAGCATCCACTTCCGATTGAGCTTCCTGAGCCAACATCTCCAATTCCTCACGGCTCAATCCATTGGTGCGAACAAGTTCGACTTTGGCTTTTTTACCTTCTTTATCCAATACATCGCAGAAAAATATTCCATCAACGTCAATACTAAAGTTCACTTCAAACTGCAACGATTTTGCCGGCGCCAGATCAGGCAATGGAATTGAAAAACGAGCAATAGACTTATTTTCTGACGCCTCTTCGGATTCACCTTGCACAAGATGTCCACGTATGGCTGTTTGTCTATCGGAATTGTTGGTCAAAATGACCTTCTTGTTGAATGGAATTACCGTGTTGCGCTTAAAGAGATTCGCCACTTTGCCATCCGGCTTTTCAATTCCTAAAGACATTGGAATTACATCCAGCAAGAGGATTTCATCAAGCTCGCCTGTCAAAATGCCACCCTGAATGGCAGCACCCATAGCCACCGCTTCATCGGGATTGACTGCTCTTACTGGATCTTGATGGAACATGTCTCTTATGAGCCGCTGGACAGCAGGTATCCTTGTGGTGCCACCGGCAAGAATAATGCTGTTTATGTCCGCCACGGTCAGTTTGGCATCATCCAAAGCCCGTTCGACAGGCAATCGAGCTGAACCAACCAGGTCCTTGGTTAGTCTTTCAAATTCTTCCAGAGTCAACTCGCCTTCAAAGTTAACCGGTGCCTGATCAGCTCCTGTAGCTATAAACGGTAATTGAATCTTAGTGGAACGACAAATAGACAGGTCAATTTTTGCTGCCTCGGAAGCTTCTTTGATGCGCTGTAGAGCCACCGGGTTATCGCTGGGATCATAGGCAAGTTGAGCCTTCATACAACCCCTAATCCAGTCACCAATTACCCTATCGAAGTCGTCGCCACCCAGCTGGTTATTGCCGTTAGTCGATTTAACGTGCAACACTCCTTCACTAATGTCCAGAATGGTCACATCAAATGTGCCGCCGCCAAAGTCAAAAACGACCACTTTTGAGGCACTACCTGCTTTGTGCATACCGTAAGTCAGAGCACAGGCAGTGGGTTCGTTGACGATACGGACCACTTCCAATCCGGCAATTTGCCCAGCGTCTCGTGTGGCCAGGCGTTGAGCATCATCAAAGTAAGCGGGCACCGTAATAATGGCTTTAGATACACGCTGCCCTAAGTAATCCTGAGCTTGTTTTTTCAATTTTTGCAAAATGTGAGCCGAGATTTGCTCCGGGGAAAAGTTTCTGTGATCCATATCCACCCGGTATTTACTGCCCATGTGACGCTTAATCGACTGGATAGTCCGCTCCGGATTCATAACCGCCTGGCGTTTTGCCAGTTGCCCAACTAGTTTTTCACCTTCTTTGCTAAAGGCAACAACGGAAGGCGTGGTGTTATAGCCTTCGGAATTAGGAATTACAACAGCCCGCCCCTGCTCTATTACAGCCACGCACGAGTTTGTCGTGCCTAAGTCAATACCAATGATTTTTTCAGCCATAAAGCCCAATGCCCCGCGTGCCCCATCAATTTATACCCAGGTCCAATG
>SBAT01000361.1 GCA_005240105.1 Chloroflexota bacterium | reverse complement strand
GTGCCAGTACCGTGAGCTTCCAGGAGTTGAACGGTGTTTGCCGGAAAACCGGCCATTTCATAGGCTCGCTCAAGAGCAAGAGCTTCTCCTTCCATCGAAGGTGCAAGAATTCCTCCGGCATTGCCATCGCTGGAGCTGCCTGCTCCGCAAATAATAGAGTAAATGCGATCGCCGTCGCGTTCAGCATCTTCCAGTCTTTTTAGTACAACAATTCCAAGTCCTTCTCCCAAAATAGTCCCGTCAGCATCTTTGTCGAATGGACGAATTTGTTGGGCTTTGGACAGCGCACCTAAGCCGCAGAATATGTCATAGAAAAACTTGTTGGAGTTTATGTGCACGCCGCCGGCAAGCACGAGATCACAATTGCCGGTCAGTAAATCAGTAACCCCTGTCTCAACAGCAGTGAGCGATGACGCACAAGCTGAATCAAGTACGAGAGTCCGTCCCCTAAATCCCAGTCTGTTAGCTATTCTGCCGGCCAGAATATTTGGCATTAGTGCCGGGATCACATCTGCTCCATGTGGTTTGAGACTTTGTTTGAGTTCCGCCTCGACAGCTTTTAGATCCTCTGCTGAAAGTTGCGGGTTCACACGTGCAACTGCGTCAACTATTTGTGTAACCGTTTGACTTTGTTGAATGAAGTTGAGAGAGCCTACTCCCGGAGCAGAAGTTCTGCCCATTATTACTTCGGCACGATCGCTATTGAATTGGCGTTTGGCGTAGCCCGCATCTGCCAGGGCATCGTAAGCAACTTTGAGCGCTAGAAACTGGTCCGGATCTCCACCTTCCACTCCCTTGGGCATAATACCAAAGGCTAGTGGATCAAAATTGGTGAAGTCCCCGATGAATCCGCCACGTTTGCAGTAAGGTTCATCTACTTCGATTCGACTATCTACTGTGTGTTTGGTCTTAGGAGCTTCGGTAATTGCATCTTGACCTACGACAATGTTTTGCCAAAAGCTCCCCAGGTCTTTTGCTCCGGGGAATATGCATGCCATGCCGATGATGGCTACTTTGTCAGGGGCATTGTCAGCCCGCTTGGTCATCTCGTGCTCCCTGCTTGTGCTTTGCTCAGACGATTGAATGAACGGCTGCCTATGCCACCAAGTCCTTCAATGAAGATTGCCGGTGTGCCGTCTTCTCTCCAAATTGCCAGATCGCAATTGAGGATATTAGAGTTTAGATCTTCCGGTATAAAGACCTGTACTTTGAAGAGCGATCCGGTTAATGGTGCCAATAAGTGCAATTTCTTGAATCCAGTCGGCAAGACCATCATGTCTAAGTATTTTCTTGTCCAGACACCGGCTAACTGCATTGCGCTATCCAACATGATCGGGTCAATTACCCAATCTTGCCCATTTGTATTTTTAAGGCACTTAGCAGGTTCTGCCGTTGAGACATAGCCTGTAATGCCTGTCCGGGCCATTGCTTCAATGGACTGGATACCTTGGAATATTGGACCGTGGAACATCCAGTTATCGTAGATTTCTTTGGCTGTAGGCATTGTTGTTTCCGGCTCAACTATGCGTGAGGTCAGTTTCTGCTTGATTGCGTCCAATACAGTTTCAATCTTGGAAGACTTAGCTAGTTTGGCGAGCAGGCGGAAATTAGTTCTTCTCAGCTTTTCACCAGTAGCAACACTTGCTTTAACTTGTGTTTCTTCTCCGGCTGATGAATGTTCTTCGGCGGTGATGTAAAACTTCTTTGGACCTGACTCAAAAACAATTCCTGATGGAATTTCCAAGTCATTTATGGCGGTGAGATGCAAATCCGGATAGGTCTGAGTCGCTGCTTCCAGCATCATCTCCAGAGCCATGACCATGGGCAATACTGGGATACCGTCAAATTGGTGATCTCCTAAGTAGAGATCGTTTGCCGGATCAAGTACAACGTCAAACTGTCTGGTTCCTTTTTGTGGCTCCATTAGATTTGCTTGGAACAGCCGCGCACCGCTGGCGGTAACAATAATCGACGGATCGGCTTTGCCATTGCCATCATGTCCATTACCATTGTGACCGTTGCCAATGGTACCCTTGTGCTCAGATGTCGGCTGAGGTGTCTGTGAACTCACCGTCTGACCAACTAGAAGCACTTCTACATTTTCTTTGTCTGCTAGATTTATCTCATCGGCAAATGAACGGCGTCCTTGTTCAGGTGGGATCATCGCCCAGCCATATTTGGCAAAGATTGCCTCCATTTCCGGACGGGCCATTCCGCCTCGCCACGGTCCCCACATGATCGAGGCCACGCGAGCATTTGTTTTCTTGCTCAGACCTACCGCTAGCTTGTTTATTGCTTCGTTCGCTGCAACGTAATCGACTTGACCGGCATTGCCAGTACGTCCGACTACTGAAGAGAAGAATATGAGGTACTTGAGCGTTTCAAAATTCAGTTTCCGCGCCAACGTCATGGCACTCTTAATCTTCGTATCGAATACCAAGTTAAAGGACTCAAGTGACTTATCGGCAATAAATGCGTCTTCAATTACGCCGGCGCCATTAATGACGGCATCAATTTTGCCGAACATTTCATAGATGCTGTCGATAAACGAAGCAAATGCCTGCGGGTCCTTAACGTCTATTGCGTAATAACGAACTTTGGCACCAGCTGCTTCAATGCGAGCAATATTGCTGCGCACTTCACGTTCGCGCAACAACTTTTGGTAAATCTGTTCAACCTGGCTTATTGCAACTGTTTGTCCGGACTGTTTTAGTCCTTCCATGATTGCGGACTTAAGTTCACGCGGTGAGGAAAGCTTGGCAGTATCGGCAGACTCTTGACCATCCGGTCTGGGCATTTTGCCCACGAGAATTATTGTCGGCTTGTACTTTTCGGCCATTTCAACTGCGATTTCGGCTGTGATCCCGCGTGCGCCACCGGTTATTAAAACAATCGAGGTAGAGTCAAGCGCCATTGGCTGCTGAGTGTCCACCAACGGAGCAGCTTGGACATCGAGTGTAATTCTTTGGTTGTCGTGATAGCCAATTTCTACAGGTTCGTCATCTGCCTGCAATTCTGTAAATAGCAGTTCAGTTATTTTTGCAGGATTGGTTTCCGGATCAAAGTCTACTGCTCTGGCTTTTACTTCCGGCCATTCGCGGCTGATGGTCTTCACCATGCCCACGACACCGGCTGAAAGTGGCTTGAATCCTGATTTTAGTGCTTGTCCGCCACTGGCAAAGTCACCACCCAATGCTGTGGCTGAATAAACTATGGCCTTGCCTTTGCGTTTAGAGCGCAAGTCTTTTTCTACATGTTTCAACAATAAGAAGAACGCTTTAACTTCTAGAGCTTCGAAATTATCATCGGGTCCATTATTCAAGCTCAATAAGTTGATCAATCCGGCGGTCTTGCCGTATTGCTTGTTGATTAGGGCAAGAACTTGTTTGATGCTATCTGCATCAGACAGATTGGCTTCGTAATACCTATTGCCGGACGACTTAACAGAAGCTCCTGGCGCAACTATTACTGCTGATTGACCAATAGCTACTAATTGCTTGAGCAGATCTTCTGCGACGGGGGACTTATCGCTGGCGATTACAACCACGCCTTCTATTTCAAGGGGCTTAGACGTGGCTGCTTGGAGCTTTTTTTCGACAACTAAGCCTCGCATAACTGTCGATTGATTCTCCGGCTCTGCCTTAGCGGGCTGGCTAGGCTCAATTGGCTTTACTTCTGCTGCCTGAGGCGTCGGGCTCGTTGGTTGACTGCTTGGACCAGCACCATATTCCCGAATCCAATCGATGATTGCCTGCAGTGTTTTTGTGCCTGCTAGCTTTTCAACGTGACCTTCAATTTCTTGTTGCTTTGTCTCAGGTAGAACTTTTCTGAACGTAGAGAGAATTTCCACACGCTTAATAGAGTCGATGCCTAGATCTGCTTCCATATCTAGATTCAGATCAAGCATTTCCGGTGGATAACCCGTACGTTCGCTGACGATTTCCAGAAAGCTTGCCACTAACTCATCGGCGCTAAGTTCGCTTGCGCCGGTTGGTTGATGAGAAGGTGCTGCCGGTGTGGATACTTGTTCGACCACTTGTTCGATCGGAGTCACAGAGGCTGGCACATTGAGAGCCAGTTGCGGTTGCACTTGTGGTTGAATCTGGGGCTGCGGTAATTGCATATTCATCATTGGCATTTGCATCGGCATCTGCATTGGTTGACCGCTGCGCGATTGCAGATAGGCGATCATCACATTTTGCTGCGTCTCTAAAAAGTTTTGCGTCATCTTCAACATCGTTTGCTGAAACTGCATCATCACCTGATCGGATGAGTTTGTCCCAACCGGCATGGGTGTCGTTGGAATCTGGGTTTGAATAACGGGTTTGGATCCGTTGTGCCCATTCCCGTTGCCGTTTCCATTACCATTGTTGTGGACATTAGGAGGTTGATTCGTGTTCATGTTGGCTACCATTGGTGCTGGGGACTTAACTGGAGAATTTACCGGCGTGTTAACCGGCAAATTGGAAGAGTTAATCTGAGTGGTCTGTGCTGAAGTTGGCTCAGCCTTTGGAGTAGTTGGAGCTATTTCCAGGCTGCCATTTTCGCCGGCAATTAAACGTGTGAAGCGCGCGCCGTTTACCAAGTAGAGCAATTTCTTTTTGGTCTTTGACAGTGCGTCAGATTTGTTGAAGGCATTGACCAGTGCGCGTGATTCAAAAAGTGGGCTGATGTCAATTGCTACACCCTGGCTTGCTAGTTGAGCAAGCGCGTGCATCAATTGCAGAAGACCATTGCGTCCTGTGCGATCAGTTGAGACTGCTTGATGTATTTTGTTTTCCAAAATCGCATCAACTAAATTTGTCATTACCGAGCCCGGACCAATCTCGACAAAGAGGCGTGCTCCGTCGTTATACATTGCCTGTATCTCTTTGACGAACTCAACCGGACTGATTAAGTGTTGAGCCAGTCTGGACGCAATTTCATTCGTGTCTTTCGGGTGCGGTCGAGCATCAATATTGGAATAGACAGGCAGCGCCGGCGAATTTATTTGCTTGCGAGCTACTGCAATATAAAGCGGATCTTTTGCATATTGCATATGTGGCGAATGAAATGCAGCTGACACCGGAATTCTTCTGATGTTAACTTCGCTTCCCAATACTTTGATAGCTTGATCGATGGAATCGACATCTCCTGACAGGATGCACTGATTTGGAGCATTGATATTTGCCAGCGTCACACTTGGTACTTTGCTCAGGAGCTTTTGCACTGTTTCAAGCGGAGCAGAAACAGCAGCCATGGCTCCCTTTACCTTGCTTGAAGGTGTTGCCAGCAAACGGCCTCTTTCTTCGGCAACGGAAAGCAAGTCTTCACCACTTAAGCTTCCGGCGGCCCATAGGGCAACATATTCGCCAAAGCTATGTCCGGCTACCATGTCAGGTCTTAGTCCGAAATTGGATAAGAGGTTGAGCATGGCCATGTCGGCCGCAGCCATTGCCGGTTGGGCTATGTGTGTATTGGTCAGAGATTCTTCTTGCTTGTCCTGCTCGTCCTTGTTAAAGGGTGGCGGCGGGAAGACATAGCTTGTTAGAGCTTTAGGTAGTGTCGAACTTAATATCTGATCGGCTTGCTCAAATGTTTCTCTAATCTCTTTGAAGTGCAGACCCAAGTCCTTGAGCATGTTGGTTCTTTGTGAACCTTGACCAGGGAATAAGAAAGCAATTTTGCTCTTTTGCGATAACGGCTTGTTGCTGAAGTAAATACCGCGTGGATCTTTTATTTCAGTGGTTTCAGCATCGGTTAGAGATTGCTTGGCACGAGTTATTCTTTCTTGCAATTCTTCGAAATTGGACGCCACAATTGCCAGGGTCAATTTGTCGTTTTTGGCAAGCGTGTCTCTTAAGTTGTCTATGACTTCTGCTGGTTGGTTGGCGGAACCCTTATTGGACTCAATCGCATTGGCTTCCTGCCAACGAATGTAGGTGGAATAGGCCAAATGACCGAGCGTTGGTTTGCCGTTGAAGTGTTCAATCAATTCCTTGGCTAGTGTCTTGCTGGCTGGAATTTTGTTCAGCTGGCTGAGAGCATCTTCGAGTGGTTTAAGTGCCTTGAAGAGTTCTTCACGAGACTGACCTTGGAACAAAAACAGCTCGCAAGGGAATCTGGTCATCAATGGCTCGTGTCTAGCAACAGTTGGTGTTTCGTATTCTTCTAATATGGTATGGAAGTTTGTGCCACCAAAACCAAAGGCACTGACGCCAGCGCGGCGTGGGTAATTGGCTTTTGTGTGGATCCAGGGGCGTGATTCGCTGTTGATATAAAAAGGTCCGTTTCTGAAATCACAAGCTGGATTCGGGCTTTCAACGCCCATCGTAGCCGGCAGCACTTTATGGTGCAGAGCTTTTGCTACTTTGATAATTGACGCTAAACCAGCCGCGCACTTGGTGTGTCCGATCATTGATTTTACTGATCCGACAGCGCAAGATTGGCTTGCTGCTTCTGCTTGTACAAAGACCTGTCTTAGCGATTCGATTTCTGCTCTGTCGCCAACAGTTGTGCCTGTGCCGTGAGCTTCCACCAATTCAATTGATGATGGCGATATTTGCGCATCTTGATAGGCTCTATTGAGCGCGGTAATTTGTCCGTGTGTACTGGGCGCAGTTAAAGACAAGTCACGGCCATCGCTGGAGCCGCCAATGCCCTTAATGACGGCGTAAATTTTATCGCCATCTCTTTCAGCATCAGATAAGCGTTTGAGAACAATAGTGGCAGCACCTTCGCTTATGGCAATACCATCTGCTGAGGCATCGAAAGTCCGGCAACGTCCACGTGGAGACAAAGCATGAACTTTGCTAAAGCTCAGATAGTCGCCTGGCTGGTTGTGAGTATCAATGGCTTCAATCAAGACAATATCGCTAGTATTGGCGCGCAATTCTCGAATGCCAACATACAATGCGGCAAGCGAAGAAGCACAGGCGGCATCAATGGCAAAGTTAATTCCGCCTAGATCAAATCTATTAGCAACTCGACCGGCAGTGACATTGCCTAAAAATCCTGGGAAGGTGTCCTCGGTCCATTCCGGCAATTCTTTTTCCAATTGCTTTTTGAATTCTGGATCTAAGTTACGTAATTGGGCACTCAAGGCAGTGCGTAAAGCGTAAAGTCCGGTAATGGGGGCATGACCGGCGTTAGCGACGACAACAGAAGTTCGTTCACGAGCAAATTCACGTTCTGACAGTCCAGCATCCTTTAAGGCTGCTTTGGTCACTTCCAGCATGATGATTTGCATCGGGTCGATGGAAGCAAGACTGCTTGGTGGAATTCCATAAGAGGTTGGATCAAAAATGAAGTCGGAGAGGAATCCGCCCCACTTAGAATAAATTTTGTCCGGTGCCAGGCGGTTGGCATCAAAGAACTGTTCCCAATTCCACTGGTCTTTGGGTACTTCGCTGATGGCGTCTACCTTGCTTAGTATGTTTGACCAAAAGGTTTCAACATCAGCGGCTTTCGGAAATAGGCAGGACATGCCGATAATGGCTATGTCTTCGCGCTTTTGAGTATCACTGACTTCCACTTGTTTGTCAGTGTGTTTTTGAGTGAACTTGGTAATGAATTCAGTAGAGCCGTCGGCAACTTCTTGGTGTAATGACTTAATGGTCAATACTTTGTCGTGCATGGCGGCCACTTGACCGATCATGTACATACCATCAGCCCATTGTTTTTCTTCTGGAATATTAGATAAGCTGGCCTTTTCTGTCGCTGATTCGATGCGCGCTAAGCCTTTGCTGGCAATTCGTAAACGGCCGAGATTCATCAATTCCAGTTGCTCGCGAATTTCATCGCGGCCTTTCTTCTCGCCTTCTAGAAGTTTTCTTTGGTCGTCGAAAGTACGTTTGTAGGGAGATTGGATACAACGGATTGCATGACCAGGGCCTGTCTCCAATAATGTAGTCTTGTCACATTTCAGAGCTTCCTGTTGGAATTTGCTGACGATAGCACCGGCATTGACGGCTTCTTTAGTGAAGAGATAGGCTGTGCCCATAAGCACGCCTATATGGATGCCACGTTCAGTTAATGGCGCAGCTAAAGCTGCCACCATAGCTGCCGATAATTGATCGTGGATGCCGCCGGCAAACACTACCTGGAAGTCCTTAGCCTTGTCGGCGTCAACTGAGTCTAACAGGGCATCAATCATTGATTCCCAAAGTACAAAACTAGAACGTGGTCCGACGTGACCGCCACACTCCTTGCCTTCGAAAATGAACTTGCGCGAACCCAATTCAATAAATGACTTGAGCAAAATAGGCGATGGAACATGGAGGTAGGTCTTAATACCCATATCTTCCAGCTCTTTAGCTTGATCCGGACGCCCGCCGGCAATCAAGGCAAATGGTGGACGATAGCGGGCAACTACTTCCATTTGTTCTTGGCGTAATTGTTGTGGGACAAAACCTAAAATACCTACGCCCCAAGAAAGATCTTTCAATTGCTTTTGGCTAGCGGATAAAAGTTCTTCTACTTCTGTTTTGCGCATTAATGCCAGTGCCAAAAATGGCAATGCACCGCCGCTGGATACTTGGTAAGCAAAGTCGGCAGTATCCGATACACGGGTCATTGCTCCTTGAAGGATCGGATAAGTTGTTTTGTTGTCGACAGCTAATGGGGCACCTTCTGCCAGGGGCTTGTGGGCATCAGCAATGGACACCTTCTCGTTGACGGCTTTTTTAATTGCCAGGATGATGCCGCCTACCGTGACATATTTTTTTGCTAGATGAGAGGCAAAGACGCTGTCTTGTCCGAGAAGCCAGGGTCTTTGGCGATGAGGCAATTTAGTGGATTCGGAAAGAAAGGCAATTATGCTTTCTCTTGACGGACTATCTGGAGATGAATTGGCAATTTCTTCAGCAAGTCTTTCCAGAGCCGGCTGTCCAAGCCTGTTGTAGACTCGGAACATGGCGTCGTCTGCGTTGCCGACAGTATAAGTTTCACTGCCGTCAATTTGACCAAACTTTTCAATAAGATTGGCAGTCAAAGGTGACTCGCGGGTTAAGAGCAATTGGTTGTCCAAAACAACTCCGGCTGCACCGGCAACATAACAGGCAGCAGAAGTGTTGACTGAAATGCCTCCCTGAACCCAGACCGGCAATTTCGATTGTTTGATAATGCGCTGAGAAAGAACAAAGGCTGTCTCATCTCCGACATAGCCGCCTGACTCGTGGCCTTTGACGATGAGCGCATCGGCAGAAGCATTTTCCGCTAAGCTTGCTTCCTGTGCGGTTGTGGTCTCAACGATTGCTAAAAGACCAAGCTCATGGATTTTTTTGATAGCTGAAGACAGAGTTGCGTTGCTGGCTCTGTTTTCATCGAAGGCCAGGATGACAATGTTCTTGTCGCCCCAGGACGTTTCGCCTAGTGGCTTCAAGAAGCTGTGTAGAGTCTTAAATTGTCTGATACCGCATTTGATACCACACTGCCCTTTTGTCCGTTCGATTAGTTGACGAATGCCTTCTTTGGCTTGAGCTTCGGTGGCAAACTGTACGTCAATTACGCCTATTCCGCCGGCTCGACACGAGGCTATGGCAATGGATGGATCAGCCAACCCTTCCGGGAAACTGGCTGGTGTCAGCGTTATGACTCCAAATTGCGACATTTATTTAGCCTCGAAAATTTATAGGTCTCATGCAAATCTATTAGGTGTGTGGGATATGCCCAACAACACCAATGCATCAATCCCATGACATCTATGCTAGTAAAGACTAAATAGTAATGCGACGGCAAAGGATTCCGCCGTTAATACTAAAACAGATAGGACTGTTTTTTCAACGCTCAAAACCGGTTGTAAGTAGCTCTTATGCCCTTACTACCACAACGTTGTCGGGTGCTCGCAAGTCATAGATAATGCCGCGCCACTGAATTCGATTGGTCAGGACTGAAAACAGCGTCATCCAGGGCAATACAAGGTGTGCTAGTGGCAACACGAAGCAAAAACTAGCCAATGAATCATTTATGTATTGTTTGCGATCTGGAATAACTCTTTGCCATAGCTTTTGTGCTCTTATCAGAAACCACAACTCTATCGGCAAGATAGTCAGCCCTATCACGGTGGCCAAAATCCAATCCGGATTTTGGGTAATTAGACTGCCCAACCCGGCAATTAAAATGGTTATCAGCCAAATGGCCATGACGACAGCCCGCTGAATTGCTTTCAGCCAGAGCTTTGGATAATAGACTTTGGTCAAAATAAGTTGGCGGTTGGTCCAATCAAAAATTTCTGCCACATCAGAATCACCATCGCTGGCAACTAGACATTGAGGAACAAAGCGCACGGACATGCCGGCGTCTTTGACCAACATAGTCATGGACATATCGTCGGTCGCTGCCCTTTGCCACGAGCCCCGTACATCCAAGGTCTCAAAGTCGTGCTTTCTAATTGCCATGGCACCACCCCAGGCATAAGCCAAATTGGGGTTGGCCAATTCCCAGGCGGTCATGCGGTTCCATAGAGCTCGCACCAGAGATGCCCAATTATTTTTACTGGCAATGTAGAAACGGTAACCGGTGGAAATACCAACGGTCGGGTCTTCAAGTGGAGCGATAAGACAGCTCAAGAAGTCCTCACGGGCAATTACGTCCGAGTCTACAAAGACAAAAACTTCCCTGTCTTCAGATGCCACAGTAAGAGCTTTCAATTGGTTGTTGAGCTTTTGAGCGCACTTATCGCTGACGCCTGCTATGACAACCTGGGCTTTACGGTTGGGAAAAGATTTTTTAGCTTCGACAATGGCATTTTGTAGATATGGATAGGCAGGATCGTTTTCGGAAGCCACCGCAAAAATAACTTCAAAGTCGCTGTAGTGTTGACTGAGCAATCTTTGTAAATTGTCGGCAAAACCAGGATCAACGCCCTTGCACGGCAAAACTACTGCCAGTTTTGGCTCGTATGAGGTTGGCTGCCGTTTAAGTTCCGCATCCACATAGTTGTACAAGCGGCGGAAGGAAATAATCTGCGCCAGGCAGACAATGAGTGTGATGAGACTAGCCAAGACAATCAAAAACACTGTAAGCACCTCATCGTGCAAGTATAATGCCTTCAAGGGAATATTGAACAATGCGCACTATTATCTATAAATCGCTGGGAGTGCTTGGACGGGCTGAAGTCAATGCTTTGGAGAAGGCTTCGTCCGCCCCATTGGCAGCTCAAACAGAAAGGCTGCTTTCCATACTGGCGAAAAACGCTAATTGCCAGTTCGGTCGCCAATACAATTTTGCATCAGTAAAAACAGTTGCCGATTTTCAGAAGGCAGTGCCTGTCTCCGATTATGAAAAGCACAGACCCTTTATAGAGGACATTGCCGCAGGCAAGAAAGAAGTTTTGACTTCTGAATCGCCGATGATGTTTGCCACCACTAGCGGCACGACTGGTGCGCAGAAACTCATCCCTATTACGCTCGGTTACATGAATGAATTTCGTCGCGCTTCCATTGTTTCCGGATTCAATCTTCTAAAAGACTTTCCTGGATTAACAAATGGCGTAGCGCTCACGGTATTCTCCCCTGCTGAAGAAGGGCGGACGTCCGGCGGAATTCCCTTTGGGGCAATTTCGGGGAAATTATTTCAAGAAGAGCCCAGTGTGGTGAAACGCTTTGTTTCGCCCCTGCCTTATGAAGTGTGTTTGATCAAAGATTATGAGAGCCGCTACTACACAATTTTGCGACTTGCTCTTTGTTTGCCTGTCAGTGTGCTTATGACACTAAATCCAAGCACTATTGTTCTTCTGGCAAAGAGACTTAAGACGTATGGTCCTGGTCTTATTAAAGATGTTGCTGATGGAACCATCAATCCACCTAAGCCTCTACCTGAGCATGTAGCCGCCGCAGTGAGCAAATTGGTTAACAGAAATCCTGAAAGAGCCAGAGAGCTTTCCCGTCTTTTAGAAAACGATCAATTTGTGCCGCACAAGATCTGGCCGACGCTAAATGTAATTTGTTGTTGGACTAAAGCAGCGGCAGCTTTTTATCTAATGGATTTCCCTGAACTGTTTGGTGATCTGCCTGTATCGGATGTAACCTATGGAGCAAGTGAGGGCCGTGGTTCTGTATACGTGGGTGGCAACAGGCAAATGCTTGCAGTCCGTTCGCATTTTTATGAATTCATTCCTGAATCGGAAATTGACAGCAAAACTCCAACTGTACTTTTGGCTGACCAGCTTGAACAGGGCGAGAATTACCACATCCTTTTCACCACTTCCGGTGGCCTTTACCGCTATCACCTAAATGATGTTATTAACGTTGTCGGACGCCATAACCAGACACCACTTATTGAATTCCAGTACAAGGGCGGCAATGTCTCCTCATTCACCGGGGAGAAAATTACGGAACTGCAAGTAACCAAGGCCATGTCGGCTACGCTAAAGGAATTGAACATCAAAGCACGCTTTTTTACCCTCGTGCCGGAGTTTCGTCCGGAGCCGCACTATCAACTGTATTTTGAAGGAGAGTCGGACTCTTATCCAGCCAATTTAGCGCAAGCATTTGATGCCCAATTGGCCAAGTTCAATTCCGAATATGCCACCAAGCGGGAATCAGAGAGACTGCAACCGGTTGAACTTAAACAATTGCAACTGGGGACTTATGAGGCGTTGCGCAAAAAGCTTGTAGCATCAGGTGTACCTGATTCACAAATCAAAATTAGTCACCTGAATCCCAAAGACGATCTAAAAGAGATAATCGTTAATTCAGCGATTCTTCCGGTTCATCGCTAATCTCCATGGAAAAAGCGTCCATGTGTGTCGCTGTGCTTGCAGGCACAGGCGGGATTGAAGCTAGCACGAGCTCTATGTTGTAGGCGAGGTTGAAGGTGATATCGTCCATTTGAATTAGTTGGACTGCTTCCACGAGACTAATAAGGCACGGAGTAATGGCCAGAAACCAGGCTAGTCCAATCAACCAGGGCGAATATGATGGATTAACGGTAGAATTTGCGGTAAGTGATATAGCGACAATGAAAAATATCGAGAACGAACTTAAAAAGAGATAGCCTGCTCCACGCTCTTCCAGGTAGAAGCGGTGCATGCCTAAACATCCTAGAAATAGAGCAAGCAGAGCAGCGGTTGTCTTGTTT
>SBAT01000172.1 GCA_005240105.1 Chloroflexota bacterium | reverse complement strand
GCGCTATTGGACGACAAGAAGTAGATGCTGTTCTAAAAGATGCTAGCAGGACTCCTGAACAGAAAATGACTGCAGCGATATTGAAAAAGTGCATGGACATACATGGCACCGACATAATTCTCCGTCACGAATTAGATAGCAAGGCCTTTGAGGACACATTAGCAAAAATATCCCTGGATGATATTGCCTATGACCAAGTGAACAAGAAGACATAAACAAAAGAGACCCAGTATGGCTGAAAAACAAAACAAGGAAGACGCCGAAACCACCTAGTTACGAACACTTCAATTCGGTCCAGAGCCGATCATAGAGGAAAAGCAGGGACCCGACATCGCCTATTTGATCACAACGATCAAGTACTTTATCACTCGGATATAAATTCTTGTCGGCTAAAAGCTCGGGATCAATTTTGGACAAGGCTTTTTCATTTGGTGTGGAATAGCGCGTATAATTCGAATTTACCGCAGCAATCTCGGGCTCCATAAGAAAGTTCAGCCACAAATAGGCATTATCCACGTGCGGTGCCGACTCGGCAATAGCCAGATTGTCGACCCAGAGTGAAGTTCCTTTAGCTGGAATTACATATCGAATATCTTTGTTGTCGCGAACTGCCTGATAGGCATCTCCGCTGTAAACCAAAGACAGCAAACTATCACCGCTGGCTAATTGCACAATTACCTGATCTGACGTATAGCTCATCGTCAATGGCTTCTGGACTTTTAAATCATCAAAGGCTTCTCGGATTTCACCTTCATCGGTGGTGTTATATGAATAGCCCATACGCTTCAGGGACATGCCAATAGTTTCGCGCGCATCGTCCAACAAAGTCATACGCCCGGCCAGTTTTTTATCCCAAAAGATATCCGTACTATCGGGAAATTTTCCTCTACTAAAAGCATTCTGGTTAAACCCTATTCCTGTCGTCCCCCACGTGTAAGGGACTGTATGGCGGCATTCAGGATCAAAGGGCGGGTTCGTAAAACGTGCACTTATGTTTTTAAAATTTGTGAGCCTATCATGATCAAGAGTTCTAATAAGCTTTAACTTACTTAAGTGATGTATTACATAACTAGTCGGCACAACTACATCGTAGTCTGATGCACCAGTTTGTATTTTAGCTAAGAGAGATTCGTTAGAAGCAAAAGTGTCATACACAACTCTAATACCGTACCGCTTTTCAAATTCAGGGATTACCTGCGGATCAATGTAATCGGCCCAGCTATAGACATTCACTTGCTTTTCGTCGGACATGCCAGACCTTTTGCCGGCAGGCGATGTCCACGAACATGACGTAAGCAAGCTCGACGCAGTTGCTGCTGCACCAATTAAGAATTCTCGCCGCCCTATATTGCGCATTGACTTATACGACAACTAATTCTTTGGGCCGCGGGTTTAAGACTCCGTCCGGCAAGACATAAGCCGATTCGGCATTTATGACCATAGAGACTTTCTCACCCAAACTAAAATTGGTTTCGGCGGATGTACCCATCGAAGTTCTCACTGTGATACCACAATCAAGTTTCAGCCAGTAATCAGTGACGTGCCCCTGATAACTCTTCTGGTCAATTGTAGCCACAAGGCAGTTAACCTTCTCGTTACCAGCCGGTGCGCCTGCAAGCGGCACGATCTTCGGCGCTTGTGTTCTAAGAACTATGTAAACAGAGTCTCCCGCACTGCTTGGACCACCTTCCAATAAGTCCTTTACCCAGACATGAAGTCCTTCGGCAATTTTGACTCGAACAAAAGACCCTTCTCTTTCGACAACTTGACCGTCAATCAAATTAGTTTGACCGATGAAACTTGCCACAAAAGGAGTCTTAGGATGTTCGTATATTTCTTCCGGAGTTCCAACTTGTTCCATATTGCCCTGGTAGAAAACGGCAATCCTGGAAGACAAAGCTAAAGCCTCACCTTGATCATGAGTTACCATAATGAAGGTGATACCAAGTTCTCTCTGCAAGCGGCTGAGCTCTTCTTGCATTTGATGGCGAATCTTCAAATCGAGAGCAGACAATGGCTCATCAAGCAAAAGCACTTGCGGGCGTTTTACTATCGCTCGAGCCAGAGCTACACGTTGTTGTTGTCCACCGGATAATTGCGAAGGGTAGCGCTCACCATATTCACCAAGATGCACAAGGTTCAACGCTTCCTTTACTTTGGCAGAGATGTTGGCAGTGATCTCTCCAGAAGCTTTCAGACCAAAGGCAACATTTTCGGCAATTGTCAGATGCGGAAATAAAGCATAGCTTTGAAAGACCATATTCACGGGGCGCTTGTGTGGAGGCACCTTGGTCATGTCTTGTCCGGAAACCAAAACTGTTCCCGTGGAGGGCGTTTCAAATCCGGCAATCATACGTAGTAACGTTGTCTTGCCGCAACCCGATGGACCCAAGAGACTAAAAAATTCCCCAGAACCAATTGACAGGTTTAGCGGTTTAACTACTTGGTTGTCGCCAAAGCTCTTGCTTATATTGACAGCTTCGACTGCAGGTCGATTCAACTCTGTGATATCCCCTTCATGTCCTTGATCATGAGCGCGATCTGCAAGTTTAGCAAAACATCTTGTGAATCGATATCCACCTTGAGGATTTCAGCAATCTGCTCCAGGCGGTAACGCAGCGTGTGGCGGTGAATAAAGAGGGCGCGAGCAGCGGAGTTTAAATTAGCCCCATGTTTCAAATAGACAGAAATTGTGGGCACTAACTCTGTTTCCCACTCGGCATCATATTCTTCCAGCGGCTGAAGAATTTCCTCACAAAAGCGGTCAAACTCAGCGTGATCGATCATCAAGTAGAGAAGACGTCGGACGCCCAAGTCCCCATAACCCATGAGAAATTCATTGTCGCCTTTCATCATGGAGCCAATAATTAGGGCTTGCCTGGCTTCCCTATAAGCATCTGAGAGCTCAAGAGCATTTTCCACGACGCGTCCGGCGCCAAACTGCAATGTCAGCTCACCACTTTCCTTGCACAAATATTGCTTCAAGGCTTCGGCTTCCTGCTGCCAGGTCTTATTGGATTTCTTGCTCACTGGTATCACGAATGCTCGCGTACCTTCCACGTCGACCGTGACATAACGCTGTCCTACGGCTACATCCAGTTTTTCCTCAGGCAGATTACCGGTTAGAACTTGCACGGCAAGCACAAGCAGTCCGTCACAAATATCAAACCCATAGTGGCGCTCTAGCCTATCCAAGTCGGTCGATGAAAGAGTCCTGCCCGACAAAAGATCCTTGAGCAAGTTTTGATAGGTAACAGCAAAAGCTGACACTTCCTTGCTGCGATGGCTGAAATCAACCATTGCCGCAAGAGCCACCGGCGAGAGGAATTCAAACATCGCTTCGACATCATCGTTTGGTCTAAGCATTGCTGACAGGTAACCGACTACAAAACCCTTGTTCAATATTGGGATAGCCAGGCGTCTTCCAACTCGCACTGGTTGCCTGAAAACGACAGGCTCGTCCTTTGATTCATCATCGGCGAGTTGTTTTGCTAGCAGCTGGCTCACTTGATCTGTTAAGGCACGTTGTTGATTGGACGGTGTGGGACCCATATTTTGCGCCGCTAAGACTCGAAAATCAGCAGTCTCAATAACAAGTGGACGCGAAAGATGTTCGGCCATCTCATCGACAAGCCCAGACAAACCCTTGTCCAGAACAAGAGCTAAAAGATGTGCGTGCAGCCGAGAACTCGAGCGTTTTATCTCGGATAAAAATGCTTGCCTGATATCCTCAGCCATCTGAGCGGCATCGGCAAACCCCGGCATCAAGATAAGCGGGATGTCGACCTCTGCGGCCGCCTTGATTAGCTTTTTAACTTCAGCATCAATTGCCGCCATTGAACCTGCTGCTGGCGTCCCGCCACTACCCATGCCGGAAGCTGCCGCCAAATCGGGCGAGACAACAAACGGCTTAATTATGACGACTCCGGCTAAGCCATCAAATGCTGATAAGTCTTCTTTTGATAGAGACCCGGCCCTGGCAACCAGAAGGCTCTTATCCCGGGGAGTTGGGTTAAGGCTGGTGACTACCTGGCTTATCTCCCGGTCGAGAAAGTCATCGCCAGTTAGCACCTGCGCTTCCGAAAGGGCTTCGGACGCCAACAGGTGCCGCAAGGACGGTTGAACTAGTGGATTTAGATCCGACATGTCTCTATTATCGCAAGCCCGTCAAGCCAAGTGGTAGGCATTAAATGTTGGGGTGACGTCAAAAAATAATCACTTTGGGCCTTGAGGTTAAGAGTAGTTTGAGACAGAATTAATTC
>SBAT01000031.1 GCA_005240105.1 Chloroflexota bacterium | reverse complement strand
TCAGCCATCCATTTGCGCCGGAATGGCTCTTCCATTTACGCTGGAATCTTCATTCCATTTCGCCTGGAATGATCCTTCCATTTGCTCCGGAAAACACAGCCAACCACCTTACCAACAGACATTACTCCTCAAGCCGGCTCGATGGAAGAAAAGACAATCATGGCGCCTGACCTGCGCTATAAGATTTTCACCAAGCTGCCTGAAAGACTTTTCTTTGACTTTAGCGGTGAATTTTCCCAGCGTCTGGAAACCAACGTTTTTTTTACCGAAAACAAACCACGCCAAGACTATGTCTTTCGTGCTCTGCCCAACATGACATTGGGCTACAACATTCTTCCGCACACTAGCATTTACTGTAACTACTTTGTCATCAAGGACGTATTTGCCGATCACACGATACTTGGACAGCCGACTACACAGTCTCTTGCACTGGGTTTTCGTCGTAATATTCCGTTGGGTCGCAGGACGAATCTGCAACTGGACTTCCAGTCACGTGAACTCTGGCAGGTGAAGCATCTCCATCAAGCCGATTTGATTCCGTCGATAAACCTCACACACATAGTCAATCCAAAGATGATTCTCTTTGCCAGCAGCCTCCTGCAAATGCGAGGAAGAGAATATTTCTGTGGACCGAACAGAGAACTTGATCCGTTTTACACGGTTGGTTGTTTGCTTCGCCGTGGGCAGTGGAATTTCATTGCAACGCATACTTACGTGACAAACTTCCGCAACAAGAATGCCATACCACCAATTAGCAACCAGTTAATGATCAGTGACTTTGAACTCTCCAGACCAGTCAACAAAAAAATTCCAGGAGTAGTGGCATTTATTAGAGCTGAACCGGTGTGGAACTGGGGAGCACATGGAGCCCCCGGACTTTCCGGGTTTGACTTTCGTCTTTTCGGTGGCATTCGTATCGCCTTTAATAAGCCGGCATTGAATGAATCAATAGACAAGCTTAGGGAACAGCTACTTGAGTCGGAAAACGAGAAGCAGCCGCCAAAGCAGTCCTCTAGTGTGCCACGGAAGACAAGGAAGTTAATCAGCCAGAAGCTGCCCGATTACTTTTTAGTACCACCTTCGGTAGCCTCCATCCCAGCGCCCTAATGCAGAAATGCTAATCGGATTCGTCGACATCACTCAATGGTTGCATATCTAGATCGCGTCCACCGTTCATCATACTTGTGATTGTTTTAAGTTCGGTTTCTAGCTTTAGGCGGTCCTTTGTCGGAACATCCAATTGCAGGGCACTGCCGAGCGCATCGCGTGATTCTGAATATTTCCTCTGGACATACAATACGCTGGATAAGCGATGCCAGGCTCTCCAATCGCTGGACTTCAGGCTAAGAGCGTGGCGATAAGCAGCCTCTGCGTCTTCCAGTTTGCCACCGGAAGCTTCTATTGCTCGTCCAAGGTGGAAGTAGTATTTATGTTCGTATGAATAGAGCGTAATCGCTGCATTGAAATGCTCAATTGCTCTTTGGTATTGCTTGGCTTTTATATCAGCCATGCCGGCTTGAAATTCGGGTCTGGACGATTGCCATTGCTCAATGCTTCCTACGCCCGGAAATCCTTCCTTGCCCTGGATTTCCTGCGCCGATACGCCAATAGTTACGGTCATTAACGCAATTATAAGTAACATTGCGATTCGCATTAGTCCTCCTAATTCCTGGGTATATCGAATCCACCTTAGCTATGCCCAGATTAGCAACAACGCTTACAGTGTGTAACGAGAGCTGCTGATAGAATTGATGAACCAACGTGAGAATTGCCAGTGAATCCCAGCATTGAGCCACTTTCAGATAAATATCGCAATTGTGTTAAGGAAAGAACCAATGAGGTTTTCGGCGGCACATTTGTAGTCAGTCGTGGGGTTTCGCATGAGCCGGCTAGCCTGCCAGGCTTTGTCGCCCTTAGCGGCAAGGAAGTTGTTGGTCTTGCTACGTATCAATTTGCTAACAATGAATGCGAATTGGTAACAATAGATGCGTTGATACAAGGCAGAGCTATAGGCTCGCAACTTCTACGAGCCGTAGAAGACGTCGCTATTGCTTCTAATTGCCAGCGATTATGGCTTGTAACTACCAATGATAATGTCGATGCTTTGCGCTTTTACGAGAAGAGTGGTTATCGCATCAAGCAAGTGTATATGGGCTCGATTGCCAAAAGCAGAATCATCAAGCCGTCCATTCCGGAAATTGGCAATTATGGAATTCCAATTCGCGATGAAATCGAATTAGAAAAGATTCTCTAGACCGAAATCTATTTGCGAATCCGCCACCGCTGTGATTACAGTAGCCTAACTAAGAATTTACACCTGGTAAACGCCTCTGATCCTTCGCTTGGGTACAGTGAGTGCAGGTAGGCTACTGAGATATATAAGGAAGTGGAATATGATTTTGCGCAACGTTCTTTTGTCTTGGGCATTAACATTATCTTGCTGCGTCGGCATAGCGCATGCAGCACAAAGCGAAGGTGTTCCCGCTAAGGTGGAACAAGAATTTGGTACGTTGACTCAGGCGAAGCTTGCGCAGGATTTTAAGGGTTATCAGACTGCCTTTGTCTTGCTGGATACAAAGACTGGACACTACTTGCGCTACAACCCACAGCGTTGTGATGAGCGTTTGTCCCCCTGCTCGACTTTCAAGATATTCAATTCAATGGTGGGACTTGAGACCGGCGTGTTGAAAGACGAAAATCATCCGATGACTTGGGATGGCACGAAGCATGAATTGGATACATGGAATAGAGATCAGACTTTGCAGTCGGCAATGACAAATTCGGTTGTTTGGTATTACCAGAAAGTTGCTGCGGCAGTTGGTGAAGAGCGCATGAAGAAATTCATTCAAGAAGCTCATTATGGCAATGAGGACACTTCAGGTGGCATTACGAAATTTTGGCTTACGAGTAGTCTCAAGATTTCTCCAAATGAGCAAGTAACTCAATTGAAGCGCCTTGTGGACGATGACCTTCCTTTCTCGAAACGTTCTACGGCCATAACGCGCAGTTTGCTTCGACTTGACGTAACATCTAAAGGTACTTTGTATGGCAAGACAGGTTCAGATTCCAAAAACGGCAAAGGAATTTTCGGCTGGTTTGTCGGATACGTAGCGCAGCCAAGCAGAACCTATATCTTCGCCACGAATATTCAGGCTGCCGATGGAGCCTCTGGAAGAAAGGCGCGTGAGTTGACTAAGAAGATACTGACCGAAGCTGGACTGCTATAACTTACGCAACAGTTCTTGGAGTCTTTGTCTTCTTTGATCTGGAATTGGTAGATTGGTCTTTTTGTAAGTGCTCTAGAGCACTTATTCGATTACTTAGCTCGTCTAGTTGACTCTCTTTGGATACGTTACATTGACGTGCCTTTGTAATACCGTCTGAATGCTCTTTGGAAAAAAGCAAATAGTCCACGACTTCACCGGTAGAACAATCAAGTTGTTTTGCTAGTTGTTTAAGCCGGTCTTTTGTCTCAGGTCGCACATCGGAATTTAGGGCAACGCCACCTTTTGCTGGACGGCCTGGCTTTGTGTAACCCGGAACCCTGCCTTCAAGATACGCTTCGTAAGCATCATCTAGCAAATCGGAAAAGGTTCGCGCTGCTTCTTCAGGAGTATCTCCAACACCGAGTACAGAATCAAACAATGGCGATTCTTTCAAGTAACATTCATCTTCATCGCACCAGTAGAGAACCGCTGTGTTTTTAATTGCTTTCTTGTTCATTGCTGCTCCTGCGGTATATCGCTACCGCGTTTTTCCCGAATTACTTTCAGAAATCGTTTAACCCATGAACGCTTAACTTCTCGACCACTAATAGTGGCAAATCCTGCAACGCGTGTTCCGTCATTATTGTCCCGAACTTCCCATTCCTTAGTGGTCTTCTCTACTCGACAGTTCCACTCCTTGACGAGAGCTTCAAACTCCCCAATCCGCATCGGTGAATTGTTGCCCATAAAAGTGGTCTACTCCTAGTATAATAAATGGCACCGAATAAGGCAATTCGGGCACCGAATACGCCGACAGAAATACATACGTATGTATAGTATTATGTCTTAAAATGGGACGCTGGCAAATTAAATTAGCCAGAATTGAAAACTGCAAGATTTGAAAATCGCGGATAATCATCAGGACACTTGAGGGAAGAAATGCCAAGTAATTCAACTGGAAATGTAGCTATTGTTACCGGTGCTTCCAGAGGTATTGGAGCCGACATTGCTTGTGAGCTTGCTGCACATGGAATCAATGTCGTAATCAATTATGTTTCCAACGTGGCAAAAGCAAACGAGGTAGTTAATCGAGTCAAAGAACACAACGTCGATGCGCTTGCCATTCAAGCTGATGTAAGCAGTCGTAAGGATGTACAGAGGCTTTTCTTCGAAACGATCTCAAAATTTGGACAAGTTGATTACTTAATCAATAATGCTGGCGTCATCCTGTATAAGTTCATTGAAGATACTTCCGAGGAAGAGTACGATCAATTATTCAATGTAAATGTCAAAGGCACATTTCTCTGCTGCCAGCAAGCAATCGAACATTTGAAAGACGGCGGTGCTATCGTAAACTTCTCAACAAGCCTTACAGCAATGATGCTTCCCAGATATGGCGCTTACGTTGCCACTAAAGGAGCGGTAGAGCAGCTGAGCCGTACTCTGTCGCGCGAACTTGCCGATCGCAAAATTAGAGTCAATGTGGTATCTCCAGGGCCGACTGATACGGAACTGTTTATGCAAGACAAGACGCAGGAACAAGTAAATGCACTGGTGAATATGATCCCACTTAAGCGTCTCGGTAAGCCAGACGACATAGCGTCAGTCGTTGCGTTTCTCGTCAGCGAGGAAGGCTATTGGATAAACGGCCAAAACATTCGAGTCAATGGTGGGATTGTATAAGGTGACTCAACCTAGTAGAAAACATATTGGGCTGGTTGGTTGCGGAAAGTGGGGCAAGCAAATCCTTGGGTGCTTGGTAAGTCTTGGTTGTGAAGTGACTGTTGTTGCTCGTTCTCCTGAGTCTCAAGAGAATGCTCGCCAGGGCGGCGCAACAAAAATTGTGTCCGATCATCAGAAATTGGATAATGCAAGCGGCATCGTCATAGCCACTGCTACGGAAACGCACTTTGAGCTAATTAGAGATTTGCTTGCTTATGAAGTTCCGCTGTTCGTGGAAAAGCCAGTCACTGATAGTCTCGAACAGACTGAAATCCTGCATCGAATTGCCAACGGCAAAGTCTTCGTTATGGATAAGTACCGGTATCATCCAGCCATTACAGCTTTGTCCGGACTGGTGTTAGATGGTAAGTATGGTCAATTGATTTCTCTAATAACCAGAAGATGCGGCTGGGCTCTGCCGCCAGGTCCTGTGGATTTCATTTGGGACCTAGCTCCTCATGAACTATCCATTGTTTTGACTATTTGCGGTCAAATTCCTGAGCTGAAGCATAAGGTCATAGAGCGAATTGGTGATAGTCCAGTTGGGTGCACAGCGTTTTTTGGAGATAAGCCTTCAATTGTTTGTGAACTAAATAAGGCAAGTGCAGTCAAATCGAGAGAAGTGCGAGTAAATTTTGCTGACGCTCTCGCTATTTGGAATGCATCTGAGGAAGACAAAATCCGAATAGTCAAAATTGATGATTTGCAAGACAAATCGGAGAAAGCAGCAACTATTTTGCAAGTAGAAAAAGCTGATCCGCTGAAATTGGAATTAGAAGCATTTCTGGCGCATCTTGATGGTGGACCGGAACCTATGAGTAACCTGGATGATGCTCTTGTGATTGCAGAGAGGATATCTGCGTTGACAGATTCGATTTGTAGGGTGGCGAAGTAGCATTATGACGATAACGGTTAGAGATGCAGTCGTAAAAGATGCTGAGGCAATAGTGCAAGCGCATTATTCCGCGGTGCATCAGATAGCATCAAAAGACTACCCTGTGGAAATACTAAATGAATGGTCGCCCAGCAATTTGTCGGAGCGAATTGCTAAATTCGAGCGACTAATTGAGGGCAATTCAGAAGGCGAAATTATTGTCGTTGCTGAATTGGACGGCAAGGTGGTTGGATTTGGATCTATTGTGCCTGATAAGAAGGAACTGCGGGCTGTCTATGTCTCGGCAGCGGCTGGCGCAAAAGGAGTAGGCAAAGCTATTCTTGAACACCTCGAATCAAAGGCGAAAGAATTGAATGTACCAGAACTCAATCTTGATAGTTCAGTAACGGCAGAGCATTTTTACGCTAGACATGGCTATGAGGTAATTCGGCGTGGCTTGCATAGGCTAAATTCAGGTCGGCAAATGGCCTGTATTTTTATGAGGAAAGAAATCAAACATGATTAATTTCCCTTTCACGGCTGTTGATCATATCCAGCTTGCTATTCCGCCGGAAGGCGGAGGAGCTTATCCTAGTGTTGCACGCTTATCAAAAAACTCTTTATAAATGTGTCATAAGCTATGGTAAAATATACTTGTACGCTTATAAAAGGAATTTTGATAAGTGTTTCAAGCTGCTACGAAGCCGGACTTTGACAAACTATTGTCCTTTGCCGAGAAGCACGAGGGCTTTTTTACTGCTCGTGAGGCAATGTTAGCCGGCTACTCTGCCCAAAACCAGTTCTATCACGTCAAAACAGGTCACTGGAAGCGCTTTGCTAGAGGAATCTTTCGTCTGAGACATTTCCGGACCTTTGACGGTGACCATACGGATTTCATTATCGCTCACCTCTGGACACAAAATGTTGAAGGTGTCCCCGAAGGTGTTATCTCCCACAGCTCTGCACTTCTTGCTTGGGAAATGTCTAGCCTCCTTCAATATTCGAAAATTCATATGACTGTTCCAAATGATTTCCGCAGACGCAGTCAGTGCATCTACAAAGTTCAACTGCACTATGGAAACCTAGATAAAAGTGACATCGAAGAACGCTTTGGCTTTCGCTTAACCAAACCATTTAAAACTGTTCTTGATCTGTTGGCTGATCCAAAACCAGTTATCGAGAGCAAACACATTCAGGAAGCTTTGGAATATATGATGCTTTCAGGACGTATGCCGAGCATGAATGACATCGCCGCAAGAAGATTTAGTCAAAATGAACTTGATCGCCTGCTCAAAATACTGAAGATGGTGAATCCGAATAATACCAACAAATTTACTCTCGAAAACTTAATTACAGTTCTTGAGAAAAAGCAGAGGCCAAATGAAATACACTAATCTAGATGATTTCAAAAGGGCTTTAGTGGACTTTGTCGATACTCACGCCCAGACGCCAGAAGAGAAAAGTGACCTTAGAGCAAGAATTGCGATTGAACGATTTTTGTCACGTATTGATCCACACGAAGCCATAGTTCAAGGAGGAACTGCCGTTAGTAAGTTGTTACCGTACTCTCCTTACACAAAAGACGTTGACCTAATCCTGAGAGAAGAGAAAGTCAAGCAAATGGGACTGGACAAAATGGAACCGCAAGAGCGAGCAAATGCGATTCGTGCTTGGTTGAATGACAAAGTGGCTGAGCGGTCTGACGATTATGTAAAACAAGAATGCGTTATGATTGCTCCAATCATGGATCTTAAAGCAGGCTTCCCCTCTACAAAAGCCTTTATGGTTGACGAAATCGGAAAAGATGTCTTCGCCAAATTCCAAGTCGATGTTGCTCTGCAAAATAGTTACATTCCGATTCGTGAGATTCAAGCACAAGACCTATTAGCTTTTGCTGAAGTTCCCAACCCAACCATTTCTGTAATGGCTCCTGAATACTTAATCGCCGACAAGGTAACCTTATAT
>SBAT01000081.1 GCA_005240105.1 Chloroflexota bacterium | reverse complement strand
TTTGACGAAGAGCCAAACTGCCTTTAGTGAAAATGTTTTCCAAAGCTACTTTATTTGGAAAGCTAAGGCGGTATAGTGCTTCTGCAGCACCAGCCAGGACAGCCGATTGCAGGAATGTACTGGCAGCACTTGTTAGCGAAGATACGTAATAATCTGTCAGAAAGGCATCAAAGGCAATTGTCGTTGAATAGCTGTGTATTGCCCTCGGCAACGAATTGAGCGTTTCAGCCAAACTCACAAGACTGACAAACAAGGCTGTAATAACAGCAAATCGCCAACGAATGAAGCCTCCCGAGAATGCCCAGAGGAATATAAAAACAGTGGCAACGTTAAGGATGGAAAAGAATACGCTGGCTACATCAGTGAGTAATTCATTGTAGGCACGTAATTTGCTGAATTTGCGTTCCCAGGACTCTGGCACATGCAGGTAGTGATCAAAAGTAGTTACTTGGTTGCCTGAGATGTTTACGTCAATTCTTAAGTGGGCGCCGGCAAAGCTGTCCTCTTTGTTTTCCCAGGTGAAGAAATGATCTGACCTTTTTATCTGGGATGTGGTGCCGTGCTTGATCCTTGTAAATTTGGACAGTGGCAAACCAACTTTTGTTTCGACGAAATCCTTAGCCAGCGCAAATGCTTTCCCGTGACTTATTGATGGTAAAACGTAATCATTTGGCAATTGCCGGACAAAAGCAACAAGCTGCCCGCTGGGGTTAATCTGGCAGAGAAACTGTTCCATCTGCAGAGGCTGGCACAGGCGTGTTGACCAGTACCAGACAGGCAGATCGCCCTTCATTAAGGCATTAGCTTTCTTTGAGCCCAGCTCATATTCCAGAAACGTCTTTGATTCATTGTCGTAGTCAAAGATGGTGGAAATTTTTGTGTTTTCTTTGTTGTAGCCGGCAAGGATGGCCCATTTTTTTGCTATTGCTTGTATCTTGTTTTGACCTAACTGCAAGTCAATTGAAGCAGCGGGAAAGACTTCATTTGATTTGAAGCAATAAGTGATCATGCCAATAAGACCAAGCAAGACGAGCAGAAGCAGCCACTTCTTTTCGTGGTCTCTCCGCCTTGGATTTGTTGCTTTCTTATCTTCCATTGTGGGCAACGACAAAGGCAACGGCAAATTCGTGCTCATGGCTTATGCTAATTTCCCAATGCAGAAGTTCCTGAGCTTCAGCAATTTTGGCTGCCCGCCCGTGAAATTTTAAGGTTGGCTTACCGGCTGAGTCCTTTACGACTTCCAATTCTTTAAAACTAAGTCCTCGCCAACCGACACCGAGGGCTTTGGAAGCTGCCTCCTTGACGGCAAATCGGCCGGCAACGCGTGAGACGGTATGCGCCGCTGAGGAAAGAGCATATTTGCGTTCAGCATCGGTCAAGATGCGAGCAAGAAAACGTTCGCCAAAGCGATGATAAACCTCTGAAACTCGTTTAACCGAGCAGATGTCTGTCCCCACACGGATGATAAATCCTTCTTTCATAGCCTGATTAGAGTATTTCCTCTTCCTCGTCTTGTCTTGTGCCATAAAGGTAGACAAGTTCTGGCTCGGGCAATTCTTCGTGTAATTCAGTTATTGTCTTGCCGAAACTGGGATGGCTTAGATCCGGTGCTATTTCCAGCAAAGGCACTAGTGCATATGCCCGCTCGTGCAAGTGTGGGTGAGGCACTATCAGATAATCATCTTTCACGACATTGGCGCCGTAAAACAAGATATCCATGTCGATAATGCGTGTGCGTTCTTTGGAACCTCTTTGTGGCTTTTGAGCGTTGCCGTGCATTTCATTGAGTCTGGACTCAATGTCGCGACACACGTCGAGCAAATCGACGGCCTTGAGGCTTGTGTCAATTGCAGCCACAGCATTTACGAACCAACGGCTGTACTTTCCACCAACGGGCTCTGTTTCGTAGAGGCTGGAGCATTCAACAATTTCGATGCCAGGGATATCCTTTAGTAACTGCATGGACTGCTGAACATAACCGACCCTGTCGCCCTCATTAGAACCCATGCCAATGTAGGCTCTTGTAGTCTTGGCGGTTTTTGGCTCAGTGCTTGCCACCTGGCATCCTCGCGTTAAAAAGCAAAGCCGTGCTTACGAGTTGCCAATTATAGCGAGTTTGCCAAAGAATTTGACTCTGAAAAAATAGCCTCAATAACTAAAGCTGTGTCTTCAAGAGAAGAAAAGAGAAAGTCGGGATCTTCGGACTGTAACTCTGCTGCACTTGTTTTGCCTGTTGATACAGCGAGCGAGCGTGCACCAAAACCTTTGGCGCAGGTAATGTCTCTTATGCTGTCACCGATCACAACGACTTCGTGCGGCTGAAACTGCATGGCAAAGTGCGCAGCGGATCTCTGAGAGGCAATGGCCGGTAACTCCATGCGATTGGCCGAATCTGAACCGTAGGCGCCTACGACAAAAAACTGATTTAGATTGAAAGGGTCAAGCTTAATGCGTGCGCCCGGTTCGATGTTGCCTGTAAGTAGAGCTAAATACGCATCGTCAGTCTTGTTCAGGCTGTTTACTAATTCATGAACACCTCTGAGCAAAGCAAAGTCTTTACAGAGGGAAATTTCCGCTTTCAAGATTGGTAAGTAAATATCAAAAACCTGCTGCAGCAGATCTCCGGTAATTTCTCCGGCATAGCCAGAATCGGTAAGCATCTCGCGACAAATTTGCGGGTCGGTTTTACCCGACAAGTCTAAGTGATCGCTTTTAATGTCTATCTTGCATGCTTCGGCAACTCCACGGGCAAGTGCGCGCCTGCCCACGCCCTGGGTGCTCAGTATCGTGCCGTCGATATCAAATAGAATTAGCCGTGCCACTTACTTGTCCTGTATAACGCTCCGGTTTCGTTTCGTTCCGACGAGACATTTAGTCTCGTCTCCTTGCTTCACTACACCTTCGCTTGCCTCCGGCATTCCTGCTTCGCTTGCTGCGCACGCCTCCTCGACTCGCTTGCGGCGCTTCCGGGATACTAGTCGACGACAGAAACCGGTGATTGTGTAGGCGCAGGAGCCTCACCTTCACTATCTTTCCATATTGCCACTTGGTTGCGCCCGCTGCGTTTGGCTAAGTACAGAGCCTTGTCGGCCTTATCAATTAGGTCTTCCGGCGAGTCTGCATGTATGGGGTAAGTAGCGCAACCTACAGACACTGAGATTTTGCCCAGTCCTGGAATGAAGCAGTTATTTACTTGCCGGCAGAGACGCTCGGCAATTAAGTGTGCTTCGGAAAGTGGCGTTTCCGGAAGAATTACAGAGAATTCTTCACCACCATAACGAGCAGCCGTATCACCGGATCTAAGCAGGTTCTTCAAAGTCCAAGCGACCTGGCGAATGGCGTTGTCGCCAACCGGATGTCCGAAATTGTCGTTTATCTGCTTCAACCAATCTAAGTCCAGCATTAACAGCGAACAAGGAATATCTTTTCTTTGTGCTTTTCTCAATTCTTCGGTCAGGCGGTTCTTCAAGTAAACGTGGTTGTAGAGTCCGGTTAGTCCGTCGGTAATAGATTGATATTTGACCTGGGCA
>SBAT01000092.1 GCA_005240105.1 Chloroflexota bacterium | reverse complement strand
GTTCACCGAATGGTCGCGTGCCAATGGCAGGAGTTCCATTCCGCGCTGCCGAACTTTATCTGGCGCGACTTCTTGCCAAAGGATATTCGGTAGCTATTTGCGAACAAGTAGGACTTGTTGGTCAGGGCAAAGGACCAGTTGAACGCAAAGTCACGCGTGTGCTGACACCTGGCACAGTACTTGAATCAAATCTTCTGCCCAACAAAGAAAACAACTACTTAGTTGCTTTGAACCGTGTTGGTGAGACATGGGGATTAGCTTGCGTCGATGCTTCTTGCGGCGAATTTCTCGTCACGCAGTTAACAGAACAACAACTATCGCAAGAACTAGCCCGTCTCAATCCGCGCGAAGTGCTCGCCGCCAAGCGCATGGGCAAGAAGACACCGGACCAAGTGATACCACAAGAGACACTGGATATTCCAGAAGCACTGGAAGGACAATACCGCTTTACCGGCCGCCCGGCAATGTATTTCCAATACGAGCCTGCCCAACGCCGCATCATGCAAGTATTTGCTGTCACAACACTGGACGGTTTTGGCTGCCAGTCAATACCTGCAGCAATTGGCGCCGCTGGTGCCGTGCTCGAGTATCTAGAGCACACACAAGCTGGACAAATGCCGAAATTCGCCGGCATCTCCACCTACAATGTCAACGGCTATTTGGTGCTTGATGCAAACACCAGGCGCAATCTAGAGCTAACTGAAACCGTTCGCGATCGCAACTTCGAAGGCAGCCTTCTCTGGGCAATTGATAAAACGCGCACAGCCATGGGCAGCCGCATGCTACGCAAATGGCTTCTTGCTCCGCTATTTTCAGTACCGGAAATTTTGCAGCGTCAACAAGCCGTTGCCGAATTAGTTGCCAATTTCGACTTACGACAAACATTAGGCAATTGCTTAACCGGACTTTCTGATCTGGAAAGACTCGCAGTCAAACTTACATCAGCTACTGCCTGCCCAAAAGACTTGGTCGCTATTCAACAATCACTGGAGTCTGTTCCGAATTTAGCCGCGGTTGTCGCCGATTGCTCAAGCAGCTATCTGTCATGCCTCGGAAAAATACCGGCAAATCTATTGCGTCTAAATGACGAACTCGCACGAGTAATTTCACCGGATGCACCAAGAGAACTCACCGAAGGCGGCATCTTCAATCTCGGCTACTGCGCAGAAGTCGATGAAGTGCGCGGGCTTTTAGGTGGCGGCAAACAGTGGATAGAAGACTTCCAAAAGCAAGAACGTGTGCGCACCGGCGTGAGCTCTCTTAAAGTCAGCTTCAATTCCACCTTTGGCTATTACATCGAAATAACTCACGCCAACAAAGATGCAGTGCCTGCTGATTACATCCGCAAGCAGACTCTAACAAATGCCGAGCGATTCATCACGCCTGAATTAAAAGAATACGAAGTCAAAATACTGAATGCCGAAAAGAATCAAGGTGATATTGAGTACAAGCTGTACATCGAATTCCGCCAGACAATTGCCGGTTGCGGCGCAGAGCTAACACAACTTGCTCAACAACTTGCCTCAGTTGACGCCTTGTTATCACTTGCCGATGCCGCCAGCCAATATCGCTATGTGGCACCGGTTGTTGACGAGTCGACCAAGCTGGAAATCAACAACGGACGTCATCCGGTCTTGGAACGTCTCTTGCCAATGGGTAAATTCGTACCCAATGACACAAGACTCTACGGCTCATCCGATGATCATCAATTGATTATCCTCACCGGACCAAACATGGCCGGAAAATCCAGTCTCTTACGTCAAGTAGCGCATATTACTTTGCTCGCTCAAATCGGCAGCTTCGTACCAGCCGATAGCGCTCGCATAGGAATTGTCGATCGTATCTTCACGCGTATCGGCGCAGTTGATGACTTGACCCAGGGTCAATCAACTTTCCTTGTTGAAATGAGCGAAACAACACAATGCTGTCTCTCGGCTACAGACCGCTCACTAATTCTCCTAGATGAAGTAGGTCGCGGTACAAGCACATACGATGGCGTGTCCATTGCCTGGTCAGTCGCCGAGTATCTTGCTACCCAAGTCAAAGCAAGAACAATCTTCGCCACGCACTATCACGAGCTAAATGCGCTGAGCAACTACTACGCCCAGATAACCAACTACCAAGTCATGGTCCGCGAATACGAAGGACACGTCGAATTCATGCGCAGATTAGCCCCAGGCGGCGCCAGTCGTAGCTACGGCATCCACGTCGCCAAAATGGCAGGTCTCCCACCATCCGTCATCGACCGCGCCCAATTCCTCATGTCTCAAATGGAACGCAAGAGTGGTGCTTCTAAGGTGCTAGACGGCAGTAAGAACATTCCGCAGAGTAGAGATTTGGCCCTGGATGAGGCTATGCAACTGTCCCTTTTCAGCGCTAAGGTATAAAGCATCTAGCCAGCATGTTAGAGCAATTACTCACTACCAGCTAAAACAGCCAAGTGACGTGATATGTGGACTTGGCTACTAAGTATAAGAGTATTATCAAAAGATCTTCTTAGAAATCGGCTAATATCGCCCAATATTAGTTTTCGACTGCACTGGTCCAGGACCAGTATGAAGCGGAGCGCGTCAGTGGTAAGCCAGGCAACAGCTGTGCATAAGAAATTGATGATTGTCGGTGGACTAATCATTGCTTGCTGTTTAGCAGCGCCGGCTGAGGCTCAAAACGCTTCCATGGTGGAATCAGGTCTAACATTAAGTGTTGCAGATAAGGACGATATAGCAATAAGCAAAGGTTCTTTCTGGCTCAATGGCAAGCATGTCAAAGTTCATCGCAATCAATTAGTAAAAATAGAACCTGTCCAAATTATTTCTGTAAAAGACGAATTGCTTACTTTCATAAAAAGTGGTCCGGGGTATTTGGCGAACTGTAGCCTCAGCCATGCTGCCAATGGTGACATGTTGGTCCTCTCCGGCATTGTAATTCCTACTTCCGTGGAATTGCGCAGTGATCCAGGACAATCTGGTGTTGCTTTTGAAAGAGGAAAAGACTTTCAAGTCGATGATCGCAATGGCACCATTTATGTAACCGCGGATAGTCCGGTTCTACACAGTCCTGCAGTTTATGTTAGCT
>SBAT01000063.1 GCA_005240105.1 Chloroflexota bacterium | reverse complement strand
TTGTAAAGTAGTGCTATCCAGAATTGCTGGCGGTGAGGGGGTTTATAAGACTATGGCAGAACCGGCCCAAATTCCAGGCGTTGCGGCCCTGGTCCTTAGAGCTGGCATAAAGTCTGATGACGTTAGGCTTGTAACCGGTTGGTTCGTCAAAGTGATGATGCGCAGTGCTGATTATGCCGGCTTTTTAAGTGCGGAAATTATTCCACCAATTTCAAAGACTGAAGGACAATGGACACTGGTCGAATGGTTCCGTAGTGAAGCACAACTTAAGTGTTGGCAGAGAGCTCCTGAAAGAGAGGAGTTGAAACAAGAAATTCTTGCTTCAGTTCCTGCAGATAGTCTGAAGTTATCTGAGGAAGTTAGTAATCAGGTTGGTTCTCGCGGTAGCGTGGCAACAGCCATAGTTACTCAAGTAAAACCAGGCATGGAGTCGTCTTATCGCGAATGGGAGCGCAAAATAAAGCTGGCCCAATCCCAATTCCCCGGTTACCGTGGTGCTTATTACCAACCACCAATGGACAACACTGTTGGTCCATCGACAACCTTGCTCCGTTTTGATACGCCGGAAAACCTTGATAAATGGTTTTCCTCTGAAGAGCGCAGCAAACTGATTTCAGAAGTCGGGCAATATGTTAAATCGACAGACTACCAGAAGGTCATTTCATCGTTCCCGGGTTGGTTTCCGGTTAGTGAAAAATCAGGTCGCAGTCCTTCCGGCTGGAAAACTTCGATGCTGGTGCTCTTGTGTCTCTATCCGCTGACAGTTTTGCAATTGCATTACGTCAGACCTTTACTGTCTTTCTTGCAGTCGGATGTTATCACCTTCGTAAGCAATTGCCTAAGCATAATCATAATTTCCTGGTTGTTAATGCCTCTTGCTCTGAAGAGATTTGATGGTTGGCTGTACCCGGACAAGCCGGCAAAATCCATTGATCTCAAAGGAACGGCCGTTATTCTTGGTTTGTATCTGCTGGAAGTAATTCTTTTGATAGTTCTGGTCGACTGAGGCTATTTTGTGTAGGCGTTGTGCAATTGCCCGCAAGCGGCATCAATATCGGTACCGCGCTCCAAGCGTATTGTTACTGTCTTGCCTGTCGACTCGGCAAGATGTTTGAAGCGCTGTTGTGCTTTCATAGAGGGGCGTTTGTAAGGAGTGATACCGTCGGGGCTTTCTGTTGGGTTGTAGGGGATGAGATTGATCATGCAAGGCACGTCACGCACCAATTGAGCTAGTTCCCTTGCTTGTTCGTCGGTGTCATTAACACCAGCTAGTAACACGTACTCGATGGTTACGCGACGTCTTGTGACATCGGCATAGTCGGCAAGAGCTTCCATTAGTTTAGGCAGCGGATATTTCTTGCTTATCGGTACTATCTCTTCTCTGGTTTCTCTGTCAGGTGTATGCAGTGAAAGTGCTAAGACGATTGGCAGCTCTTCTTCGGCCAAACGTTTGATGCCCGGGATAATCCCTGATGTGGAAACAGTCAGATGGCGGCAGCCTATGCCGACTGATTTGGAAATTGTGTGAATTGAGGTTATTACTTCTTCTGTATTGAGCAGTGGTTCTCCCTGCCCCATATAAACAACATTGCTGACGCGCTTTCCGGATTCACGTTGGATGCACATGATTTGATCGACTATTTCCTGAGCGGTCAAATTGCGAGTAAAGCCCAGGAATCCAGTTGCGCAAAATGTGCAACCAACGGCACAACCAACCTGGGTTGAAACACAGGCAGAAAGACTTTCTCTATCGTTGAAGGACATGAGAACGGATTCGACAAATTTGCCGTCCGGCAATTCGAACAAATACTTGCGAGTGCCGTCTTTGCTTACCTGCATGTGCGCTAATTTGAGCAGTGAGACTTGTGCCACTTCTTCCAGTTTGGCTCTTAGATCGACCGGTAAATCGGTCATCTCTTCAAAGGATTTTGCCCATTTGACGTAGATCCAGCTATGCAGTTGCTTGGCGCGATAGGCTGGCTCGCCCAATTCTTTGACGAATGAGCTTAGCTCCGGGAGGGTTTTGCCTGAGAGAGGGGTTTTCATGCGCCCTATGATATCAAGAATTAAGCGCCGGCACCTGAAAACCTGTGCCAGCTGGCTTGCTGAAAGGAAACCGGCTGCCTACCATGTTAAAATTATAGGTCAAATAAATGTATAGCTAGTCTGTTTAGGGAAAAGACCTGAAAGCGTCTTGCCTCTTGGGAGAAGTGAAAATGTCCGACGGCTTTGATGAACGCATGCGCCAATGGTTGAAACACCTATTTGGCGACACAAATGAAAAAAGGATTAAGGTTCTTCAAGACTATGTCGTCATGGCTAATCAGTTCGAACCCCAAATGGAGGCCTTGAGCGACGAGGCTCTCAGAGCGAAGACCGCCGAGTTTCGCCAAAAGATAGACAATGCTTTGTCGGGCGTGGAAGACTACCCCTTGATGCCGGCAGACGCTCCCAGAATGCCGGGGCAGTTCCGTAACCAGAAAGACAAAGTACTAGCTGATGTTTTAGAGGACCTTTTGCCGGAGGCTTTTGCTACAGTCCGCGAAGCCGGCAAGAGAACTTTGAAGATGCGCCATTTTGATGTCCAGCTTCTGGGCGGCGCTGCCTTGCACTTC